>JAJRUA010000386.1 GCA_024278035.1 Planctomycetota bacterium
CTTCGTTCCACTGCAAGCCCTTGATGAATCGTTCTGCACCCGTAAGCGGCTCACGGTACTTGGGATCGGCGTGAGGAAAGGTGCCGGCCGTCTGTAAGCACTGAATCGCCACGCTGGTCTCATAGTTGCGGTACATCGACCCTTCGCCGTAAATGCCGCCATCCTTTTGGACGAACCCCAACAGGTAATCCAGCGATTTTCTCACCAGTGGATCCGCGGGCGTACGACCATGTCGCATCAATCCGGTCGCGACCAGGGCCGTGACGGCAGGGCCCACATGGGGGCTAAAGGCCCCGTCCTCTCCCTGAGCCGTACGAAGATAACGGACGGCCCGAGCGACCGAGGTTCCGACGGAAGGCTCGGCAGCTTGCAGGACAACAGGAGCCGCCGACAAACCAACAACGACGAGCCATCGCAAAAAAAAGAAAGAGGTCTTCATGTTCCCCATGCCATCCAAGCTAAGAAAAGGGTCCACAACGCCAGGAGTAGGGCGGCGAGTTTCGCTTGCCAATTGAGAGGACGCAACCGTGTCATTCCTCATCATCCGTTTCGACACGACATTGCTTAGGAGCGAAAACCGACCCGATGTCGAACCCTTCAGAAAAATCAAAAACGTCGTCAAAATCTTCGGGGCGATCTTGGTCCGTCTTGCGCATCTGACCAATGTCAATCAGATTGAAAACGATGTTACCGAAGTCGGTCGTACTGGTTACGCCCCAATGCTTCAGGACACTCTGCGAGAGCAGGCCAAATTGGTCGATAGCGTATCGCCGGATCGCATGGCAAAGCTCTTGCCCCGTGACATGGCGTTCGATTTCTTCCTCATCGGTATCTTCGAGCGATGGATCCAGAGCATCCGAGTCACTCGTAGCGCCAAGTCCCATCTTTTCTTGGCCGAATCGCAAGGCATCGAACACGAAGACATAAGCGTCAAAACGATATCGGTTATCGCGGCGAAGCAATTCGGCGAGTGGATGTTTCGGATCGAGCATGGCTGTCACGTTACGCTCGGAGGAAATAAGGGGTGGCTTGGCGGTTACGCCCGTCGGGCGATAGGTGAAAGGTCTACTTACCAGTGTAGCAGTCAAATGGCCGGAAGCGGAGTCTCTGGCACGACGCCTGAGACCGATTAAAGCGATTCTCCGTCTTTCTCGGCACCTTCGGAAGGGAAGGGGCCTTCGGAAAGTGGTTCGGAGGGACTGGACTCTTGAGAGTTGCTATCACCGGAGGAAGAGGGCGTCTCAGCCCCCGGCGGCTTGTCCAGCACCGTCAAAACGTCGGACGCCCGAATCACCACTCGCCGCGAATCCTCTGTTTCTACCAGCAACTCTCCCGTAAGAATCTCATGCGAAAGTATTTTCGCCCGGCCATCGTTGGTAAGCACCTCTGCCCCAATCTTGGGTAGCTCTCGCTGCATCTCCTGGTAGGTGTCGTACTCGTAACGCAAACAGCACTTGAGCCGACCGCATCGGCCAGAAATTTTGTTCGGGTCGAGCGTCGCTCGTTGCAGCTTCGCCATTTTCATGGAAACAGGGGGCATCTCGAAAAGATGCGTGTTGCAACAGACCGGCTTGCCGCAATCGCCATAGTCGGCCAGCAGCTTGGCTTCATCTCGCACGCCAATCTGTCGCATCTCGATCCGCGTCTGCAGGTCCTTGGCAAGCTGCTTGACCAATTCGCGGAAATCGACCCGCTGGTCTGCCAAGTAATAAACAACGACCCGCTCCCCACCGTACAGCCGTTCGACATCAATCAATTTCATGTCGAGGCCCGACTCGGCAATCCGCTGTTCACAGATCGTGTGCTCTTTCGTTTGTTGTTCGAGAAGTCGGCGTAGTTCCACCTCGTCGTCGTGGGAAGCAAGTCGAAGGATTCGCCCTGAGTTGAGGTTCTCCGACGTTTGCTTCAGAACATGCTCGGTCGCTTCGCAAAGCACCTCGCCCGACTCTTGGCCTCGATCCGTTTGGGCGATTACCTGCTGCCCTCGGGCATAACGGTCACGGGCCCGACAGGAGAAAACCCCCAGGTGACGCATCGAGCCATAGCGAACAACGTATTTCGGCATGGCGAGGCAGTTGGCAAAAGGTGGAGTGTTTATCGAACGGAGAGGACTAGAAGAACAATTTAACGTGTTGGACGCCTTACGCCCAGCCGATCGTCGGCCCTGGTTCCCTACGGTTCTCGTAGAGTAAGAGGTATCGTGCCAGCATCTTACCCGTTTCTTTTCTTCTGAGGAGCCGCTGCCCATGTCCGCCCAATCGTCCGATGAACTGATTCAAAAAGAATGCCTGCCGTGTGAGGGTGGGGTTGAACCCTGTTCGCTTGAGGAGGCAACGGATCAGCTTGGCCGGCTTGCCGGGTGGAGTTTGACCCACGAAGGCCAGCGTATTCGCAAAGAGTGGCGGGTCAAGAACTTTATGGCCGGCATGGCCTTCTTCGACCACTGTGCTCGCCTGGCGGAAGAGGAGGGGCATCACCCCGACTTGCACATCGAAGGCTATCGTAACGTGGCAGTCGAACTCTGGACCCACGCCATCGGCGGGCTTTCGGAGAATGATTTTATTGTCGCAGCAAAAATCGATCGCCTGCCGATTGAGTTGCAGAAGCCGACCGGATTGCAGCAGTAGAGACCTAGCATCCGGTTTTTTAGATCATCGTTCGCTCACCGCTCACGCCACCAGAGTTCACCACTTCAAGCCGATTGACGATTCGCTCGACACCGTCGATCGACAGAATCAAGCTCTGGGCCGTCTGCTTGAGATAGAAGCTGGGGACTTTTCCTTCGATACACAAATCGCCCGACTCCAGTCGGCAAACGATATGGCGAAGAAAAAGATGCGAACTTTCGTCGAGGCGTGCTGATGCCTGCTGTAGTACGGGTGGTTGAGAAGGGGGCATCGCTTTGTTCCAATTGCGAGAAGAGGAGGGGCAGCCCACACCCTCAGTGCGCAACCCGTGCAACCGACTAACATGCAACAAACAGGGGCAGTCGCAAAGAGTAATCCCACAATTTTTGAGGATATTTTATGCTGCCATGCTAGCACAGGAGATGCCTGGGGGGGCTGGGCGAACTGGCGGCCTTGTCCAGCAGTGGCGCCCTGCGCCGTTAACCCTTTCTTAGCGTGTGGCGAAGCCACAAGAGGTTGATCGTAAGGCAACAATGGCATCAAGCCCGAGCAACGCCAAATCGTCGACGATCTGCTGTATTGCCATTTCATCACGTTTTCGGTTTACCGGCGGCGGCGTCGCCTACTCGACCACGGTTTTCCCAAGCAAATTGTTCTCGGAGTACTGAAAATGTTCCTTGGAGAAGCATTCGGCCCGATACCTGGGATTTGTTCTGATGCCCGATCATGTCCATGCCATGATCTTCTCCTGGAGTTAGATGACGAATCATGGACAATTTTTCCAAATCCAAAAAGAAGGGTTTTGCTTGAGGATTATTCCTTAGCGTTTCTCTCTCCTTTTTTTTCTTTGGGCCCTTCGTGCCTTTGTGGTTCAGCTTTTCGTTGTTCCGTCGTGGTTCCCTCTTCGGAACTGAAAAAACGATAACATGCCAACGAGCAGCAAAAGCCCCGAAGGCTCGGGAACGGCCAGCCCGGTGGCTGTCGACGAACCGAAATTGGAGGCCCACACGCTGTAGTCGTCCGAGTCAATGAGGCCATCTCCATCACCGTCAGCACCGGAGAACGGCGTGACCGACATGCCAAGCGTATCGCGATAGAGGGTATAGTCGGCAGCATCCACAAGGCCATCTTCGTTGTAATCGCCCAGCAAGGCGGGCAAGGCCGTAGAGGCGAGATCCAGTTGATAAAACTGAACAACTGCTCCCAAGCTTTGCACCCGCACGAAGTACTCGCCCGGCGTGTCGAGGAGCAGATTGTCAAGCGATTCCGCAACGCCAATCGCCTCGTTGTTTCCGCCCGAAAGGACCGTGACGCCATCGGTATCGTAAAGCGTGAACCAAAGATCGCTGGTTGCCGTGGTATCGAAGGGGGTTCCTGATTGGTCGAACTGCCCACCGCGCGGCGTGAGTGTAAGGGAAAGGTTGACGGCCTCGGTCGTGGTGAACGAGAAATAGTCGAGGTCGTTGGTGTTAGCGATACTTACAAAGTCCGTTTCGTTCTCGCCAATGACCGTCCCCGTGCCAGAGGTGCCAATGGCAAGCGGTCCCGCCGTGGCAAGTGTGCCAAGATCGAACGCGTTCTGAAAGGTCTCGTTGCCGAGCCCGCCGTTGGTTTTTTCAAGAGCGTCGCCATAGAGCCATTGAATGCCACGCAGGTCGTCGTGCTGCGGCCCGTCGAAGCTGGTATCAGCGTTGGGCTCTAATAAGAACGCCGCGTTGGACGAAACCGTATGGTCAATCCCCAAGCCATGTCCTATTTCGTGCATGATGATGTTCCGAATCGCACGAAAGTTGTTGGCCGGCGAACTGAAGAAGCCCATGTCGTCTGTATCCAATGCCATATCCCCGCCATCACTGGGGAAGTAGTTGTAGGCCAGCGTCCCATCGGCACCATCCAGGCCCGTCCCCGAGACGCGCACGTCACCTCGTACGCCGAGCGCCCCCGCGTTCGTATTGCCATGCAGCACTCCATCGTCGTTGGGCTCGTAGGTGTAAGTGAGTCCTGACAAGGCTTCCCAGCGCTCGAACGATTGCTCGAAGTAAGTAAACCAAGGGCGCTGTGTGTAGTCCGTTCCGCCGGGGCCGGAGCCGAAGGCCGTGTCCAAAGTGGCAACCAAGTCGCTAGGCGAGAAGGAATCGGTCCCGGTGTCGAACGTTTGCGTCCCATCCGGAACGATGCTCCAAGTGAGCGTTGCAGGCCGGCCAGCGATGCCGGTCGGTCCACCCGTCGTGATCTGCCACCGGGACGCCTCGGGTGTCGGCTCAGCGGGAACAAAGGCCCAAGCCGAGGGGGCACAAAAGAGAAGCAAGTAAGTCGTGAAAAGCGTAAGCACCCGGCGATGCGGGTACAACAGTGACATCGGGAAAAATGATTTCATAGAAATTGCGTTCTCTCTGTTGCCCCGGTTACAGTTCTTCCTATTATCGCAAGCAAAGCCCCATTCTGCTTCGTCCCAAGGGGCCATCATCGTAGGTTTCGCCTCCTTCTGGGGGAATTATTCCTTTAACCCTAAAAACCACGCCCGAAGAACATTATTTTATTATCTCTATGGTGGCCTGTAATTGGCACGGCGTCGAGTGATGGGCAGGGTGGCACGCGGATTTAGAGGACTGAAGAACCTCCCCGTTCCAGCGGGAAGGCGGGAAATGGTGAAACGCACACTTGGGCAACGGCCTCCGGTCCTCTAAAATGGCGGGGCTACGAGGCCCGGCTCGGGGACGAGCGGGCTCTCTTACGATTTATATGCCCCCCCTTTTAGCCTTTTTAGGTCCCGCCATGAGCACAATTGTTGACATCCATGCCCGCCAAATCCTTGATAGCCGTGGCAATCCGACCGTCGAGGTTGATGTAACACTCGCCGATGGATCGATCGGCACCGCCGCCGTTCCCTCGGGTGCCAGCACAGGTGCCCACGAAGCCCTTGAAATGCGAGACGGCGATAGTGCAAAATTCCTCGGCAAGGGCGTTCTCAAGGCGGTCGAGAATGTCAACGAATTGATTGCCGACGAGCTGATCGGCATGGATGGCCTCGACCAAGTGGCCGTCGATCAGCGGATGCTCGAAGTCGATGGCACGCCGAACAAGGCAAAGCTCGGCGCCAATGCGATTCTCGGCGTTTCGCTCGCCACGGCCCATGCGGCGGCCAAGTACTGCGAGCTGCCCCTCTACCGCTACATGGGTGGCTCGAACGCTCGGCTGTTGCCCGCCCCGATGATGAACATTCTCAACGGGGGCGAACACGCCGACAACTCGGTTGATATCCAAGAGTTCATGGTCATGCCGCTCGGACTCGACAGCTTTAGTGAGGCCCTCCGTTGTGGTTGTGAAATTTTTCATCACCTGAAGAAAGTGCTTTCGGATAAAGGGCTCAGCACGAGCGTTGGCGACGAAGGGGGCTTTGCTCCGAACTTGGGTGCCAATGTCGAGGCGTTTGACATCATCCTCACCGCCATTGAGAACGCTGGCTACAAGCCGGGAGAGCACGTTTGGTTCGCCATGGACTGTGCCGCCACCGAGTTCTACGACCGAGAGAATCGCGTCTACAAGATCGATGGTCAGGAGCTGGACTCGGCCGGCATGGTCGATCTTCTGGCCGATTGGGCTGGAAAATACCCGATTTGCAGTATCGAAGATGGCTGCGACGAAGACGATTGGGAAGGTTGGAAGCTGATGACCGACAAGCTGGGCGACAAGTGCCAACTGGTCGGCGATGACTTGTTTGTCACCAACGTTGAACGGCTGCAACGCGGCATCGACGAGGGAATCGCTAACAGCATTCTCATCAAGGTCAACCAAATTGGTTCGCTTACCGAGACGATCGACGCGATCAAACTGGCCGACCGCAACGGTTTTACGAGTGTCACGTCGCACCGTAGTGGCGAGACCGAGGACAGCACGATTGCCGACTTGGCCGTCGCCCTTAGCACGGGCCAAATCAAGACCGGCAGCGCCAGCCGCAGCGACCGGATGGCCAAGTACAACCAGCTCTTGCGAATCGAAGAGCAACTGGGCAGCGCCGCTCAATACGGCGGCCCTCTGTTCGCCGCAAAGATCAAGTAAAGCCGCGTGACAACGTGAACAAAAAAAGAGGCTGGAGCTAAAGGGTTCCAGCCTCTTTTTGTTTGCCTCGTGGTCTGCATGTGTCCGTAGCGCCAATCGCATTTTATCATCGGCTTCTTTCACTTCCTTTTTGATGGCGTACAGCTTGGCCACGAGCGCCAGCATCTCTAGCGAACGCCGTTCGTCCGAATCCTGGGCATACGCCAGAGAATCTTACCTTTTACTGAAACCTTGAGCGTCTCTTGTAACTGAGCCAGAAAGTCTCACTTAGGGATGAAACATTTCA
>JAJRUA010000387.1 GCA_024278035.1 Planctomycetota bacterium
CCCGGTACGCAGGGGAGGGGCCTCGTGTTATGCTTATTTCCCTTACTACTAGGGACACACTATTGATTGCCCTAAATGCATTGACCCATGAGATCGTGATGGCATCGGATGGCAAAGTCGAAAGATAAGAAACAAGCGGGACCCGATCGGCCTCCACAGGCAAACCGACCCCTGCAGGCAAGCCGTCGCCCCTCTTCGACCGGTTTACCGCGTTGGGCCAAAGCCCTGCTGAGCGTCTGGGTCGCGTGGCATATGGCGGTCGTCTTTCTTTCTCCATTTTCGATTCCTCCCAGTTCGCAGTTGGTAGTGGACCTTGCCCAATCAAAATTGGTCCGTTGGTACACCGATCCCCTCTACCTGAACCACGGCTACCACTTCTTCGGCCCTGAGCCTCCCACCAACCACTTGGTTCGGTACAACGTGGTCGATAACAGTGGGGCAACGATCGCCGAAGGAGAGTTCCCCAATACCGACCAGCAGTGGCCGCGACTTTTTTATCATCGCCATATGATGCTTGCCGACCAAGCGGGCCTTGCTCCGTCGGACGTTGGTCCCGAAGATGCTGTGCGACGTTCGCTCAGGGCTTATGCGCATCATTTGATTCGCAAACATCAGGGGGCCGAAGCGAGGCTCGATTATGTGCGACATGAACAACTCCTGCCGATCCAGGCAGAAGAGGGGGCCGATCCTAATGCCCCCGAAATGTTCGTCCATGAACTGAGCGTCCGCCAGTCCATTACCGACTTGCCTCTACCGCCTGCTGCCGACGAAACGATTCCTACAGGAGGGACGCCATGAGAACGGCTTGGGCGACAATTCGGGAATACTTTGGTGATCTGTTGCGTGCGTGGGATCAGTTTTGGTTCACCCCCACCGATCCGGCTACGCTGTGTGCCATCCGGGTGGTCACCGGTTTTCTGCTACTGTGGACGCACCTCGTTTGGACGCTTGATCTGTCGGCATTCTTTGGCCCCGAGGGTTGGCTTCCCGCCGATTTGCACGGACCGCTTCATGCTGAGCGATTTGCGTTTAGCTATTTTGACTACATCAACGCCGCTTGGCTGCGATGGTCGATCCACATTGTGAATCTAGTTGTCTTTTCTCTACTGATGATCGGTCTGTTCAGCCGGTTTGCGGCGGTCTGGTCTTTCGTGGCCGCGGTGAACTACGCCGTCCACGTTTCACCAGGGGCATTTTTTGGGCTCGACAAGATCAACGTGCTACTGGTGATGTATCTGATGCTAGGCCCTTGTGGTGCACGGTACTCGGTCGATCGCCTTCGCCAATTGCGAAAAGGTAGCGGAGAAGAGGCTCCCCCCTCCGCCATGGCGAACTTGTCGATTCGGCTGATCCAGCTTCACCTTTGCGTCATCTATTTCTTTGCCGGACTCGGCAAGTTGCAGGGAGTCCGCTGGTGGGATGGCACAGCAATCTGGTTTGGCGTGGCAAACGTCGAGTACCGATCGCTTGACATGACAGGGATGGCCAGTTGTCTCTGGTTGGTCGATTTTCTCACCCACGCGACCGTTCTCTGGGAACTTTTGTATTGCTGCTTGGTTTGGAATCGATTGGCTCGCCCTTGGGTGCTGCTCACAGCCCTGGGGATGCACGGCTTTATCGGCCTAGCGATGGGGTTGCCCGAATTCGCTCTAGCAATGCTCGTAGCCAACGGAGCGTTCCTGTCGCCCAGTTTCGTCCGAGCCTTCTTCGACCCGATTGCCGGTCGTTTGGCCCGTCTATTGGGTGGCAAGACAGGATAGTGGCAAAAGTGTTCGACACGATATTTGATTCGCATACCAAGCCTTTGCAATCCGATGCCGTATCTTCTCAACCGCTAGTAGTAGCGTTTTGGATGGACTGAGCGAGGGATGGGCATCTCGAATTGGCATCGGATCCGGTCGCTGAAGTAGGCGTAGGCGCTGATGCCGTGCAGCTTGGCGGTTTGTACGATCGTCGTGAAGATGTCCATCGAACGAGCGCTGCGGCTGTGCAGGCTCACATCGCGACGACGCCCGCTCACACGGGCTTGAAGCTCCGACGCATTGTTGTGCAAAGGAACTTCCGGAACGGAAAGCACAGTCAACAACGAGTCTTTCTTCAACGCCGTTTTCGTAATGACGCCCCGCATGAATCCAGCTCAACGCCCGTGTTGTCTGGCCGAACTGAAAGCGTAAATCACTCGTGTTTTGCAGTATTTCCAGCAGGTAACTCCAGCGGACCTCTTGCGCTATGTCCGACAGCACTGGCGCATTGAAAACAGCCTGCACTTCTTAAAAGATCGTTGGTGGGACGAAGATCGTCACCACACGCGTCGGCCCGGTCTCTCTGCTTGCATGGCGGCAATCAACAATGCGGCCCTCTCCATCCACCGGCTAAATTCCAATCCCCACATCCCCGTTCGAGCCGCGGCAGACTATATCGCCTGGAGTCCTGCGATCGGGATTCAACTGCTCAATTCCTGCACTTTGCAATTCTCCCCCGGTAAACACAGGGGGGTATCGAGCGGAGGACAGGGGACTCGAACCCCCAACCGGTTACCCGGCAACTGATTTCGAATCAGTCTGCTAGCCATTCGCTTATCCTCCGAAGGTCCTTAAGAATAGCTTTCGGCTTGCTTAGCGACAAGGGAATGAAAGTCGGCGTTGGACGGCGTTCGGGGCGGTCGGCATTGAAACACCTACGAGTGTCGCACCTTGCCCGCCGATCGTTTCCTTTTTAACCCGCATAATCGGGCCCTTCGTCTCGGGTTGTTCCGCCTCTACACGCTGTGCGTACCAACACAGGGGCATTCACGAAGTGCTAGCAGGGGGGACGATGTTGGTAGAGTGAGCCATCAATTGCCCGGTCGTGGACGACTGAGGTGGCTTAATCACCTACCGCTAGGGGACGCACCAGGAAGGGGCCTCGCTACGCAGGAAAACCTCAAATACGCCCTCTCTTTATCGGTATCTCGCATGGAAAAGACTGTCCGCATTGTCACCCGAGGCCGCAACGGTGAAATCCGCAGCAAGGATTATCCCCACACAGAAGCTATCCTCAAGATGCACACACAGATCGGCATCGACGATTGTTCGACCGATCTGACGTTGCGTGGCTTTCCGGTCTTTCGTGGCTTGATTGGGCCCATGCCGGACGGGAAGGGCGTGGTTCGCTACGAATCGCCCGAGGTGTTTGAGACGCTTACGAAAGAGTGGGGTGCTCCGGTACCGAAGAAGAAGCGTGTACGCAAGAAGACGCAAAAGCCGGTGGCAGAGGTAGCGGCGGTTCAGAGCACCGCGCCAGTCGCTTTACCCGCTATTGAGCCGATTGTTCACCCGGCTATTACGGTGGAATAGAAAAAGGCTGGAAGCAGCTCACCGTGGTCCCTCCTTCGGCGGATATTCGACACGACGACACGGCTCACGGACGGCGATTACCGCTCTTGGTGGTTCTGTTTTTCTGCCACAAGTTCCATGGGATGAACGATTCGGACGTGCGACAGTTCTTCGTCGGCGGCACAGGCCATGGAGAGCTGATGCATACAGCCGGGGTTCGCTGTGGCGAGAACGTCGATGTTTGCCGCGCGAAGATGTTCTAACTTGCGCTGCAAGAGTTTGCCGGCTTGCTCAGGTTGCGTAATAGCGTAGACGCCTGCCGCACCACAGCACCAGTCCGCTTCTTTAAGAGGAACGAACTCGACGCCGGGCAAGCTTTTTATCAATTCCACGGGCTGGGTGACGACTTTTTGGCCGTGGTGTAGGTGGCAAGAAGCGTCGTAAGTGACGCGGAGTGGCTTGGTTCCTCCGGGTGTTCCTTCGGGCGCTGACGCTTCCGGCTCGCCATCGAAGATTCGCTGTGGCGAACCCACTACATACTCCTGTACGTCTTTGAGCTTGGCGTCCCATTCTTGCGATTGCGAGTGATAAGTCTTGTCGTCCGCTAACAAGTGTGCGTAGTGCCGTAGGTGCGAACCGCAGCCGCCAGAGTTGCTTATCACAGCATCGATCTCGCTAAGCGGGTGGGGGCCTCCTTCACGGAATTGATCGAGTGTCCGGCGTGCTAGTAACTGGGAGGTTTCTAAATCGCCGTTGTGCCCGTGAAGTGAACCACAGCAGGGTTGGGCTCGTGGGGTTACCACTTCGCACCCGATCGAAAGAAGCACGTCCACGGTTGCCCGGTTCACCCTGGCATAAACAATGTCTTGAATACAGCCGGTGAGCAAGACAACGCGGGCCTGAACCTCTCCCTTCGGTTTTTCAATTTCTGCAATCCGGGCATCGGAGAAGGGCAGGTCAATCGGCGGTGAGGTCGGCTCTAATTCTCGTAGCCGCTTGGGTGCCAAGTAGAGTAAACCGAATTTGCGAATTGCCCCTCGGATCATCGGCTTCTGCTGAAAGGCGACGAACCGTCCTGCTAATCGCAACAACCAAGGTCGAGTGAACAGTAGCCTCATGCCGAGCCAACGATAGAAACGCCGCATCGGCGAATCGAGTAGCTTCGCTTGTTCATTCGTCGCCCGGGCCGTCTCGAAGAGTTGGGCATAATCGACTCCCGCCGGGCAGGCCGTTTGGCACGCTAAGCAACCAACACAAAAATCCATCTCTTCGGCAAACTCAACCGACAGCGGTAGTTCGTCATCAGCGATGGCCCGCATTAGCGATATCCGCCCCCGAGGGCTGTTCCGTTCTCGCTGCGTCTCGACATAAGTCGGACAAGTCGGCAAGCAGAGCCCGCAGTGCATACATTGCTGGAGGACTGAATAGTCCATCGACTTCAGCAAATTGGTGGGGTTGGTTGGCGGCATTGAAAGGGGTTTTTATGAGCCGTGTCGTCCCGACCACGGTGATTTTTTGCGAACGCCGTGATCGGGACGACACGGCTCATCGTTCTCGTTCAAAGATCGAATATCTTCCCAGGATTAAGTAACCCCTCAGGATCAAGCGAACGCTTTACACGTTTAAGCAGGCTATAGCTGGCATCTCCCAATTGTTCGCGAAGGAATTGTTTTTTCGCTAGACCGACGCCATGCTCGCCAGTGACGGTGCCGCCGAGTCGGAGTGTTTCAGTGACGATTTCGGCGAGCGCTTCCTCCACTCGGAGCATCTCTTCCGCGTTGCGTTCATCGGTAAGAAACGTCGGATGGAGATTGCCATCGCCCATGTGGCCAAACACGCCGACGCGCAGGTTATGCTTCGCCGCACACTCGGTAATAAAACGAACCATGCCGGCCAGTTCACTACGTGGAACGGTCACGTCTTCCAGAATGGTCGTCGGGCTCACTCTCGCCAGGGCTGAAAACGCCGACCGTCGTGCGGCCATCAGTTGATCGGCCTCTTCGGTTGTTTGGGCCGTCTTAATGTTCTGGGCACCCGCATCGACGAGCGCTTGCCGCATCGCTTCGGCTTCCTCTTCGACAACCGACGCGGGGCCATCCGATTCCAGCAGCAACAGGGCCGCCGCATCGGTTGGCAGTCCGAGCGACGCGTAATCTTCCACGCAACGGATCGTCACTTGGTCAAGGAACTCAACCGTACAAGGAACGATTTTCCGGGCGATGATGTCGCTCACCGCACCAGCGGCTCCTTCCATCGTGTCAAACGTCGCGACCATGGTCCGTCGTGCCGCGGGACGTGGCAGCAACTTGAGCAATACTTCGGTCACCACGCCAAGCGTTCCTTCAGAGCCAATGAACAGATCGCGCAAACTGTAACCGGCGACATCCTTCACACAAGCATTGCCGAGCCACACCTCTTCGCCATCGGCTAGCACCACACGCAGCCCCATCACGTAGTCGCGCGTTACGCCGTACTTGAGGCCGCGTAATCCGCCCGAGTTCTCGGCGACGTTGCCGCCGATCGTCGATATTTTCTGCGATCCCGGATCGGGCGGATAGAAGAGACCGTGTTTGGCTGCCTCTTGGTCGATTCGCTGCGTGATGACACCGGGCTCGCACCGCATCGTTAGGTTGGCTCTATCGACCTCCAGGATTTTGTCGAGCGCCGTCAGGCAAAGCACCACGCCCCCTTCGATCGGCAAGCTCCCGCCGGAGAGCCCCGTGCCCGAACCGCGGGTTACGAGAGGCACATTGCGCGAGGTAATCGCTCGTACGCAGGTCGCCACTTGATCGCGTTTTTGTGGGAAGCAAACGCAGGCCGGTATTTGCTTGAGCGCCGCTGTGCCATCGAACGCATAGGGGGCCAAATCAATCGGCTCCGTCAGCACGTTTTTCTCGCCTACGATCTCGCGCAGCTCAGTAATCAGTTTTTCGTCCGTTTGGGCATGAGAGGAGGAGCTATCGGTAGCGTTCATATTCCTATTCTACTGTGAGGGAAGCTTCTTCGCGACAGTCTCACGACGGGAAATTATCGACCGCCTAGTGAACCGTGGCGTCTGGCCCACGGCGCGCGTAAGATACCCGTAACATTAGCCTCTACGGAAGAACCCCATGCCCCCGCACGAAAAGCTGAACTACGTCGAGTACCACGCCCAAGACCTCCAGGCCACGAAGGCCTTCTTCACCGACGCCTTCGGTTGGTCGTTCACGGATTACGGCCCCGACTACGCGGCTTTCACAGGCGAAGGCCTTGATGGCGGCTTTTTTAAGTCGGAGCTTTCAGCATCCACCGATCGTGGCTCGGCGCTGATTGTTTTTTACAGCGAATCGTTAGGAAAGACTCTTGAGAAAGTCGAAGCCTCCGGTGGCACGATCGTGAGGCCCATTTTTTCCTTCCCCGGCGGACGACGATTTCACTTCACCGAACCCAGCGGTAATGAGTTGGCGGTCTGGTCAGATCGTGATGCCACGGAAGAATAATTTGCCGTGGTCGTGACGATACGACACGGCTCTCTATCATTCTTTAGTTTGTCGCTGCCTTCTCCACGTCGCGCATCACTCGCAAGAGATTTCCGCCTAAAACGCCGCGGATTTCTTCAGCGGTGTAACCACGATCGAGTAATCCCTGGGTGATGCGAGGGTAACAGGCGACATCTTCCAGTTGATCCGGCAGGACGCTCACGCCATCAAAATCAGAACCGATGCCAACATGCTTGATTCCCGCCACTTTGGCGATGTGGTCGATGTGGTCCAACACGTCGTGGATCGTGCCGTGCGGCATCGGGTGTTTTTCTGACCATGCGGCGGTGCGAGATCGGACTTCTTCGTCGCTAAGGCCCTGTGCCTTGAGGTCGCGGCGCATCTTGAAGATCACAGCGTAGTTCTCTGTTGCAGCAGGAACAACGAAGCCGGAGAAAAAATTGACCATCACCACTCCATCCTTCACTGGCAAAAGTCGCAGGACTTCGTCCGGTACGTTGCGTGGGTGGTCGGCTACGGCACGGGCCGAGCTATGACTAAAGATCACCGGGGCTTTGCTCATGGCAATCGCTTGTTTCATAACATCGACTGAAACGTGCGAGAGATCCACCATCATGCCCAGACGGTTCATTTCCCGAATGACCTCTTCGCCGAAGGGAGTAAGGCCACCATGCTCCGCGTCGTCGGTCGCCGAGTCAGCCCAGGGGAGCGTGTCGGAATGGGTGAGCGTCATATAACGAGCTCCCAGTTCGTAGAGTTTGCGAAGTGTGCCGAGCGATTCTTCGATGCAGTGCCCCCCTTCGACACCGATGAGCGAGGCGATTTTCCCTTCACCGCTAATCCGCTCAATGTCATCCGCAGTGAAAGCCCGCTCCAGATCGTTGGGGTAACGATCGATCATCAGGCCGACCAGTTCGATTTGCTCGAGCGTCGTGGCAAGTGCCTGACCACTGTAAGCCGTGTCGGCAGGAACCCAAACGCTCCAAAATTGTGCGTTGAGTCCTCCTTCGCGTGCCCTGGGGAGATCGGTCTGCAGCGTCGGCTGCCGCCGAGAGATATCGAGCTTAGAAAAATCGCTGGAGCCTTGGCTCCGAATTTCCCAGGGCATATCGTTATGCCCGTCGATCAGCAGGCAAGAATGGTGCAATTCGAGCGCCTCGTCCGAAACAACAATCGGGGGGCGTTCTTCAGTCTTACTGCACGCTCCAGAACCTTCTGAAAGTGCCAGCCTTCTTGGCCGCTGGTCCCCTCCTACAGGGTTCTGGGGCAGGCTCTTAGCTGGCAGGGCTATTCCGAGCAAAAGTAAAATTAACAAGCAACGAGCCGCAAACATTCAATACTCTCCCAGTAAAAACGAATTAGACGCGGATAAACGGCGGATGAACGCGGATAAGCGCGGATTAAAATCGCGCTGTATCGGCGTAAATCCGCCTGATCCGCCCAGTATAGCTACACTGTTCCGCGTCTCATTTCCTCTTCTTTTTACTCTTGGCTCCAGGCCCAGCGGTAGAGGTTCCGGGCATCGACGTAACGAGCG
>JAJRUA010000039.1 GCA_024278035.1 Planctomycetota bacterium
GGCTCGGGCGCGGCGGCTGGACGAATCGGCCCAAATTGTTCTGTTGGAACGGGGGGCCGACCCCTCGTTTGCCAATTGCGGCATGCCTTATTACATCGGTGGCGAGATTGAGTCACGCGACAAACTGCTTGTGGCTCCCGTGTCGCTCTTGCGCAACCGCTTGAATCTTGATGTGCGAGTTCTCGAAGAAGTTCTTTCGATTGACCGTGAGAAGAAAATCGTTCGTATTCGCCAGCTTGCGTCGGGCAAGGAGTACGAAGAGACGTACGACAAATTGATCCTCGCGCCTGGGGCCGCACCGATTCGGCCCCCCATCCCTGGCATTGATGCGTCCAAGGTTTACACGCTTCGTAATCTGTCGGATGCGGATCAGCTGCATGCTGCAACACTTAGCGCAAAACGGGCCGTTATTATTGGTGGCGGCTTCATCGGCCTAGAGATGGCGGAGAACTTGGTGCGACGTGGACTTGAGACAACCCTCATTGAACGTAACCCGCAAGTACTCACGCCCTGGGATGCTGAAATGGTGGTCCCAATCGCCAATCAACTTCGTGATAAGGGTGTGGACCTACGGCTCGGCGAAGAGGCGGTCGCCTTTGAAGAGGGCCCTGATGGAGTCGTGGTTACGCTCAAAGAAGGAGACGCCCTGCACGCCGATTTTGTCGTGCTTTCAATCGGCGTAGTTCCTGAGAACACCTTGGCCAAAGAGGCGGGACTCGCAATTGGCGAACGAGGAGGGATTGTTGTCTCGCCGAACATGCAAACCGACGATCCTGATATCTACGCTGTAGGGGATGCGGTCCAAGTTGCCTATTTTCCAACGGGAACGCCGATCCAGATTCCCCTAGCCGGTCCTGCCAACCGGCAAGGACGCATTGCTGCCGATGCGATTTTTGGTCGTGATAGTGCGTTCCGCGGCGTACAAGGAACCGCGGTCGTTGGCGTGATGGGCCGTACCGCCGCCATGACCGGCCTTAGCGAAAAGGCATGTCGGGCGATGGAGATTCCCTACGAAAAAATCTATCTCCACCCGGCAAACCATGCAGGCTACTACCCGGGGGCAGAGGGAATGTCGATCAAGCTGCTCTTCGATCCGGATCGAGGGCCGGAAGGAGGCGATATTTTAGGTGCCCAGGCGGTCGGTGGGGCGGGCGTCGATAAACGGATGGATGTGATTGCGACCGCCATTCAGGCGGGCATGAGCGTTTACGACCTCGAAGAGATCGAACTTTGTTACGCCCCGCAGTACGGTTCAGCAAAAGACCCGATTAACATGGCAGGTTTTATTGCTGCGGGCGTGCTACGAGGGGACCAACCCATCGTTCATGTCCAGGAGATGCTGGCTTCGATCGATCAGGCCACGCTGCTCGATGTACGTACTTCTAAGGAATATAAAGTGGGGGCAATCCCCGGCGCAATCAATATCTCGGTCGATGAACTACGGGATCGCCTCGATGAAATACCGAAAGACCGCCCGGTGAACGTCCATTGCATGGTCGGAATGCGAGGCTATCTTGCGACACGCATCCTCCTAGAAAATGGGTACGAGGCTCGTAACCTAAGCGGTGGCTACAAAACATATGCCGCCGTCACTGCCGCACGGTCACTTGCAGGTGTTTGATCGTGCTCTCGGGGCGCCGTACGACAAAAACAGTTTGCCGAGCGGCCCTCGTTTTTCGCTTTGCTTTCCGAATAGAATTTTATCGATCAAACAACTTTTTGATCGATCGGACCGTTGCCTGACGCCCCGCACGGGCAATCGATGTCGTGAGCGGAATCTCTTTCGGACAGACGGCCACACAGTTCTGCGAATTGCCACACGCCTGAACACCGCCAGGGCCGGTGAGAGCGTCGATTCTTTCGTCGGCGGCCATCTTGCCCGTGCCGTGGTCGTTGAATAGAACCGCTTGGCTAATCGCCGCCGGGCCAACGAACGCCGTGGCGTGAGCTTCCTTCTGGCGAGCCTCAAAATCCGCGTCGCTTTCGCCCGAAGATTGCTTGAGCTCAATCTTTGTGTACTGCGGACAAGCCTCGACACAGCAACCACAAGTCATGCACTCCGAGAGCGGGTAACGATCTTCCTGGGATTTCTGCGTCTCCTTGGGGCCTGGGCCACGATCAATGTAATCGTCTACCGGCACCCATGCTTCGAGCCGCTCCAGGGCGTTGTACATCCGCTGGCGATCGACCACCAAGTCCCTCAGGACGGGGAACTTCGACATCGGGCGCAGCTCAATCTCACCCGGCCGGTCTTCGAGCAACTGATCGACCAAGGCCGAGCAGCTTTGCCGTACGCGGCCATTGATGACCATCGTGCAGGCACCGCACACCTCTTCCAGGCAGTTGCAATCCCACGCGACGGGTGTCGTCGCTTGGCCGCTGGCAGTCTTTGCCATTCGGGCGACCTTTTGCAGAACGCTAATGATGTTGAGGTTCGGCTCGTAAGGAATCCGAAATCGTTCCCAACGCGTCGCTTTGCCCGGCTCCGATTGCCGAAGGATACGCACGTCGAAGGACGAAGGTTTTTTATTGCGATTGGTCATGTTAGAGCTTCAGTTTTTTCGTAACCGGTACACGGAGATAATTGAACCACGAAGGAACGACGGAACAAAGGAAAGAAAATCGCGAATTGGCGCGAAGGAACGCCCATGCCCTGGCTCCAACCTCTTTCACTTTTCATTTGCGTTCATTCGTGCTTATTCGCGGTTCCTATTGTTTTTTCGTAGTTCCGTTGTTCCTTCGTGGTTCAGTTCCTTATGCCTTCGAGCCTGCTATAGCGGGTTCTTCCGCAGCGATCTTGGCGGCTTGGCGTTCGGCCCAGACCTCTTCAATTACCTCGGCACCGACGAGGCCGTACAGCCGGGGGCGTGGCGGGATCAATGTGGTATCGACTTCTTCGTACGAGAGAGTCGGTTCGCCCTTGTCGTCGAACGTGGCGAGGGTCGTTTTGAGCCATTTGGCGTTTTTCTTCTCAAAAGTGTCACACCATGCTTCTGCTTCTCGGCGACGTTGGGCCGGATCTTCGGCGTCGATGCCCGGCATGTCGAACTCGGGCTTGTAGTGGGCACCACGGCATTCGTCTCGAGCGAGCGCCCCTTTAAGCAGAGCTTTTACTAGCGGGAACATGTCTCGCAGGGCCTTCGTGAAAACGACGTTTTGGTTGGTCCACGCACCCGAATCGGAGAGGCTACACTGATGGGCCCTTTCGCAAAGCTCGTTGATCTTGGCGAGGCCCGTTTCGATTTGATCGTTCTTTCGCACAACGAGCGCGGCCTTGGTCATTTCGTTGCCAAGCTCTTCGTGAACCTGGTAGGGGTTTTCTTTGCCACCCGAATTGTCACTTGAGGATTGCTTGAGCAGCGCGTCGTGCTCCGCTTGCTTATCGGCCAGGGCCGCCTTGTGGAGCGAATCGAACTTGCTGTCGTTCGTCGAATCATCGAGCGAGCTAAGTGCCGCTCGGATGCCAGGCGCAACCCACAGACCGGTAAAGATGCAGGAGAGCAGCGAGTTGGCCCCCAGGCGGTTGGCTCCGTGGTAGTGGTAATCGCACTCGCCGATCGCGTAGAGCCCGGGGAGGTGGGTCTGGTGGTTGTCCGGATGGGCCGCTTCGAGGCCCCCTTCGGCACTACGGACGTAATCCACCCACAGGCCGCCCATCGAGTAATGCACTGCCGGGAAGATTTTCATGGGCTCATCACGAGGATTCACCCCGGTGAACTTCTCATAGATATTCAGAATGCCGCCCAACTTGCGGTCCAGCTCGGCACGCGAGATATGCGTTAAGTCAAGGTAAACGCACTGTTTGTCGGTTTCGACCGAGAGGCCTTCGTTGACACAGACGTTGAAAATTTCGCGGGTCGCAATGTCACGCGGAACGAGGTTGCCATAAGCCGGGTAACGCTCTTCGAGGAAGTAGTAACGATCCGACTCAGGGATATCGCCTGGCGAGCGCGGGTCGTGCGGCGTGCGAGGAACCCAGACGCGGCCCCCTTCGCCCCGGGCCGATTCGCTCATCAGGCGGCACTTGTCGGCCCCCGGGATCGCTGTCGGGTGGACCTGAATGAACTCGCCGTTGGCGTATTTGGCACCCGCCTGCACGCACCGGCTGGCGGCACTGCCGTTGCATGCCATCGACATGGTGCTGCGTCCGTACAAGAGTCCGCAGCCGCCCGAGGCGACCACGACGGCGTCGGCCTTGAACGTACGAATTTGCATCGTCACAAGATTCTGTGCAACGGCGCCGCGACAGCGCCCTTCGTCATCGAGCACCGGGCCGAGGAAATCCCAGCCTTCGTACATGGTGACCCGACCTTCGCTTTTGTGTCGGCGAACCTGTTCATCAAGGGCGTAGAGCAACTGTTGCCCCGTCGTCGCCCCGGCAAAGGAAGTGCGTTTGTAGAGTGTGCCCCCAAAGCGGCGCTGATCGCGGAACCCTTCGAGGGTTCGGTTGAACGGCACACCGAGCCGGTCCATCAGATCGATGATCCCCGGGGCGGCGTAAACCATCTCCTTCACGGGAGGTTGGTGCTGCAAGAAGTCGCCACCGTAGACGGTGTCGTCCAGGTGGAGCCATTCGTTGTCGCCCTGCTGGCGGGTTAGGCCATTGACACTGTTGATCCCCCCCTGGGCGCACACGCTATGCGATCGCTTGACCGGAACGAGGCTCATGCAATCAACGCCGACCCCCATTTCGGCCAGCTTCATCGTACAAGCCAAGCCAGCAAGTCCACCGCCGACTACGAGAACGCGTTGTTCAGCCATCAATCACGCCAAGCAAATAAAAGGAAAGAGTATCTAGGAAAAAAGGAGGCAAGAACCCTCAATGAGGTCCGTGCTCCGCTGGATCGATGTCCGTCGCTTCAGCACGTCCAGACGCTCGCTTATGTTCGTTGGGAAGAACCATGCCGGCTTCGACGCGAGCTTCGTACATGCGATTTTCGGCAGCGGTGACTTCGTCCAGGTTGTCGGGATTGCCAGCGGCCCCCATGCCGAGCAGCCCTGCGATGCCAATTACCGCAATGCCTGCACCAACGAGACCACAAACCTTGAGGGCCCCCGATTGGGATTTGGGCGTGGTCCACAGGCCCCAAGTGATGCCAGCGGTCCACAGCCCGTTGGCCATGTGATAGGCCCCGCTCAAAATGCCAATCGCATAGATGGCCTGGATCGCAAGGTTTTGTAGCGCTGCACCGCCTGTCGAGGAGGCATTGTAAGGATAAAAAACCGCTCCGCCTAAGGGCTTGACGATCGCCAGCCACCAATCGAAGTGGAACCAACCGTGCATGTGGAAGACGTGATAAAGAACAAACGCAAAGAGGACGTAGCCCGTGATGCGTTGCAAGGTGTAGCGATAGTTGGCCCCGTAGCCGTAGAGCGAGGCGTTGCTGCGGCCCGTTCTGGCAATCCAAACCCCCACCACCGCATGAAACAACAGTGGAGCAAAGATAAAGGCCCACTCGACGAGCGGCAAAATCTTGCCGAGCGAGTGGATTCCATAGACGTTGCTTTGGAACGTCTCCGGGCTGTTGAGGATGCTGGCGTTCACCGAGAGGTGAACACACATAAAGCCTCCCGCCATGAGCCCCGTTAGCGAGTGGAGTCGGCGGATTAGAAATTCATGTCGTTCAAAGAACGACGGCTCGGCAACAGCCACCCCAGACCTCATGTGTTTTCTAGCAGAAAAGGATCGGCGAGAACGTGAGATGTGAGTATAGGAGCTAGGCCATAAAATCCGCAAGCGACCTTTCGCCGTAATTGAGGCTCACCGTAGTGAGGCAGTGCGTTTTTAGTTGAGGCAGCATTGCGTAGAAACCGCAGGCCGTATCGCACGTTCCCTATTCCTCGCCAGGATGGCGAGGCTATAGCCTCGCCATCCTGGCGGGGAATGGCGCGAGGAACTCTCACGCACGCCTAAGAACCGGCGTTGAGCTGTAATTCTGCCGCTCGTTGGCGGTACTCATTGGCCAGCTCCGATTGCCCGTTCGCTTGTAAAGCGGCAATGAGGGCATGGTAGGCAGGGGCGAGCTGTGCATCGAACGAGATGGCTGCCATGTAGGACTGAATCGCTTTGTCACGATCGCCTAGGAACGAAAAAGCCCGTCCACGACGGTAGTAGTGGGTTCCTTCGGTCGGCTGGAGGCGGATCGCCTCGTTCATGTTATCCACCGCTTTCTGATAGGCACCCAACTGCATCTGAGCGAGGCCACGGTTTACATAGGCAGGGATGTACCGATCACTCACGGCGATCGACTCGCCATAGGAGCGAACCGCTTCGTTGTAGTCCCCCAACTTAGCCCAGGCGGCACCTTTCCACAGGTTGGCCCGGGGGCTATCGAAATTGATGCTGGCCGCCTGTTCGAAGTCACGAATCGCAAGCCGCTCTTCGCCGAGGTAAAAAAAGCAGATTCCTCGGCGGAAGTAGGCTTCACCCAAGGCGGGGTTGAGCTGGGTCGCTTGGCTGAAGGACCGGACAGCATCGCCCAAGTCGCCCAGCAGTCGCTCAGCCACTCCCCTGCGGAAAAGGGCGGCGGCCTTCGAGGGGATGACCTGTTGGTTATCTTCCGGCAGAAGGGCCAACAATTTTTCGCACTCGGCCTTCTGGGCCGTATAAGCCTCCACGGCCGTCGCCTCGTCGTCAGCCGCTTTGCCAACCTCTTCCAAAGCAAAGCCTAGTGTTAGGTAGCCTTGGATAAAGGGCAATTCATCTTCTTCGTCTTCGGGAGTGTAATTTTCGATCGAGAGGCGAAGCTGCTTGACTGCCTCGGGATAGTCTTTTTTCTGTAGGGCCAGCGATGACCGACCCATGAAAACCTCGTGGTTGGTGGGGTCGATTTCGAGCGAAGCGGCAAAGTCCGCAAGGGCCTTTTCTGGCTTATTGAGACCAACGTAGGCCTGCCCACGAAGCGCTAAGGCTTCGCCCCGTTGTTCTTCTTCTTCGGCAGCCGAGTCGGACTCGAGGTAGTTGGTCAGAGCCTTTTCACCAAGCTGGGCCCCCCCCAGTTTGACAAGGGTCTTTCCGAGATTGAATTGGTACTGCTGGTTGGAGCGATTGGCCTTTGTGGCCGCCTGAAAGTCAGGCAACGCCTGCTGGTAGGCATGGAGTCGCATGTAGACTTCGCCGCGGGTGTTCTGAATCTCCGGCATGATCGCCGGTTGGCCTTGGCCATAGGTGAGAGCGTTCTTGAGGTCTTCTAGCGAGGCCTCGTACTCTTCAAGCTGGGCGTACGCCTTGGCTATCAGCAACAGCGGACCGGCAGAATAGCCGCCACTTCCCTGGATCACTTGGCTAAAAGTAGCGACAGCCGCTTCATAGTCGCCTTCGCCAAATTGCTCTTGTCCCGTCTCAATCAGGGCTTGGAGCTGCTCACCAGCCGAAAGGTCAGTGACACCTTCTTCTTGGCCATAAGCGGCAACCGGAAGATTGCCTAGGACAACAAGGGCGAGAAGCAAAAAAAGACTCGTAAAGGAGTATCGGCCAAGCATGGCAGGAAGCCTCGGGGCAGGTCAGGGCATGGCGCGCACAAGGCGTAGCCAAGCGGGTAGTGACATATCAGGTTCCCCCGAGTTTACCTCGCCACGGCGTGTCGTGCCCACTCTTGGGCTGAGGTGGCCAAGATTCCTTCAGGGATCGTTGAGGATTAGGACGATTTTAGCGGACGGACGGTTCCCAAACGTTTTAGCCCCAGGTCCGTGACCCTTTTGCTTAGCCCGCAGGTCACTGACCTGGGGCTAAAGGGGCACGACCGGGGCCAAAGCGACTCTATTCAAGAACCTTCACCGGCTCTGTCTCCTTCTTGCCCATCACGGCCTGTCGGCCATAGTGCTTACAAGTAACGGTGTAATTGGTAGCAAAGGCGTCCGCCTCCTCTGCCGTGAAGTCCCGTTCGATGGTCCGCTTCAAGCGGCCGAGTTCGTAGATGTGAACGACATGATCGGAGGGTGGCACGGGGGGACGACCCAACTCGTCGGCTTTCTCTTCCCCTGCCTCTTTTCCTTCGGCCGCTTCGGTCGCCGGTGTCTCATCGGCAGGCGCATCGGACTCTTCCACGGGATCACTCTCTTCCGCCGGCTTGGCCGATTTCACCTTTTTCTTTTTTCGCTTGACCGGCGTCTTTTTCGTGGTCGTTTTTTTGACCTTTTTCTTGACGGTCTTTCGTTTGGTCGGCTTGGATTTTTTTACTTCCGCCTCTTTCGACTCATCTCCTTCATCATCATCGTCATCCCCTTCATCATCAAAGTCGAGATCGTCTTCATCGTGGAAGAGGTCATCGTCTTCTTCATCGCGCGGCATCGGCATCGGTAGGAACCTCGGCGGCGGGCCCTTCTTACGGAACGGGCCCTACAAAAAAATGAGAAAAAAAGAGGAGCACCTCTTGGCACTCTCGGAGGGAAAACATTTACCCTCAATTCGGACGCAAGGCGAAACGGACACGCATGGTTGGTCCCTCCACCGGCTTAGGAACCCCCAATCATCCCTTCCAAAGCAACCGGCGTCAACAGAGCAGCCAACTATAAAATCAAAGGAAAGAGCAGATAGCCCCTAGCGGAAGCCGCGGGTTGGCCCCCTAGGAACCTCCCGGCTCCCGCCGGAGGCTAGGACAGCAACTTAGCCGCATTCCCCCTCTTTTCCCTCTGATTTCATCGCATAGCCATCTGTTGGCGGGCCGTTTCGACGGCCCTTTTGAGGGCGAGGTCCGCCTCGGCGGTCTCTCCTGAGACGCCCCGGTAGCCCACCGTTTGCCGTTCTTTCTCCTTCCCATCGGCCAAGCTCGTAGCATGTCGTACGACGATATCGGGGTTCACACCGACCTTGCTGATTGGATGACCGTTGGGGGAGAAGAACTTTGCGGTTGTAAGACGGATGCCGACGCCCGACTGAACCATCGGAAAAATCCCCTGGACAGAGCCTTTGCCAAACGATCGGGTGCCGACGATCGTCCCGCGACGATTGTCACGGATCGCGGCGGCAAAAATCTCGCTGGCCGAGGCGCTGTCGCCATCGATCAGCACCACGAGCGGCACTCGCCAAGTGCCGGCGCGATGGGCTCGGTAATCAAAATCCTCGCCATCGCTGCGGCCTCGGGTGCTGACGATATTCCCCTGGGCAACAAACTTATCCGAGAGTTCAACGCTTGAGGTGAGCAGCCCGCCCGGGTTGCCCCGAAGGTCGATCACAAGGCTTTTCATTCCTTGTCGGTGCAAATCCCAAAGGGCCGACTCCAGATCGCGAGCCGTCGTCTTTTGGAAAACCGGGATGCGAACGTAGGCGACGCCATAATCCGCATCAATAATTCGCGATGCTTCAAGGCTGGGCACCTCGATATGCTCACGGCGGACAGCAAGTACCCGGGTGCGTTTGTTGGGGAATTGGTTTCCAACCGGTTTGGCTACGAAGTGGGCCCCATCGCCCTTACCATTCTCGGCAGCAGAAACCACCGTCACATTCGCAACCGTCCCCTCATCGCCCGTCAAGAGCGAAGCGGCTTCGTCGGTCGATAGCTCGGCCGTTGCTTGTCCATCGACGGCAGTGATTCGGTCCCCTGCAACAATGCCAGCTCGTTCGGCAGGGCTGTTGGGAATCACTCGGACGATTAGCAGGGCACCATCGTCCGCTTTGAGTTCCACACCCAGGCCAACAAAGTTGCCTTCGATTTGTGCATAAACATCCCGCAATTGGCCGGGCGAAAGGAACGAAGAATAGTGATCGAGCCCCCCCGCTGCGGCAGCGACAAACTCCAGCGTCCAAGCCGCCTCGGGGGCTCCTATACGGTACTCAGCCAGCCGGGCGATTTCCTTAGCCAAACGGAGCGCACCCTGAGCGTTGCGGACGGTTGAAGGAGCGGCTAGACGAGTCCGAATCGCTTGCGAGAGGGAACGCAATTGTTGCTCGCTAGGATGCACACCGTGGCGACGGGCAAACGAAGGATCAGCCGCCGCGATCAGGACTGCCGTGGCACCTTGCTCAACAACACGACTCCAGGGGGGCGTAACGACATAGTGGGATTGAATCTTTGTGAGCAGCTCTGCGTAGAGATCCGACGACGATCGGCTATCGATCTGGCGGACCATCTTGACGAAGCTCGCATCGGCGTAACGACGCTCTAAACTGCTATGCAGGCGAGCGATGTCAAAACGCCGCTTGAGCCGACGATCGGCCGGGAACTCACGCATCGCCTCTTCGTA
>JAJRUA010000388.1 GCA_024278035.1 Planctomycetota bacterium
CGATTACGCCGGGCGTGTTGCTCTGTGAGGCGGCCATGCAGGCGGGGGCCGTGTTGTTATCGAAGATCGCGGGCGATGCCTCGGGAAAGGTGCCGGTTGCCACCCGGGCCAACAATGTCCAGTTTCGCGACATGGTCTTGCCGGGCGACACGATCGAAATCGAAGTCGAATTGACCGAACGGCTGGCGGATGCGTTTTTCATGAAAGCCAAGGTGCGGAATCTTGGCCAACAGAAAGGGGGCCAAACGGATGATGCTAAGACAAAGTTGGCGTGTCGATTCGATTTTGCTTGTACCCTAGCGGAAGCGTCGTAGTTTTTTTGACAGGATTAACGGGATGGACAATGCTCATACGAAAAACCCCCTCCCCTAGCCCCTCCCCCAAAAGTGGAGGAGGGGGACTACTCGCAAGCGATTTCCTTACCTGTTCCCTTCCTTCCTTTTCTCATCGATCCGGTAAATCCAGTCTAGCTTCCTTTTTTTCTTGGCGAACTTGGCGCTCTTGGCGTCTTGGCGGTAAATCCTTCCCATGCCCACTGATTTTTTACAACTTGCCGGTAAGACGGTCCTTGTCACGGGGGTCGCCAACAAGAAGAGCGTCGCATGGCATACGGCTAAACTGCTTACCGAGGCCGATTGTCGGGTGATTTATTCGGTTCGCAGCGAGGCGCGTCGCGAACAGGTACAAAAACTGGCTGGGCCCGAGGCCGACGTGCTGGTCTGCGACGTGGAGCATCAAGAGCAAATCGACCAACTGGCCGCCGAGGTTGCGGCCCTCTGTGAGTCTCGCAGCGAGAAGCTGGCCGGACTGGTCCATTCGATTGCCTTCGCGGACTACGAAGATGGTCTGCGTCCGTTTCATGAAACGACGCGGCGGGCGATGCTGCGAACGTTTGACATCTCGTGCTTTTCGTTTGTGGCACTGTCGAATGCCTTGAAGGACTCGCTGGACGAGCAAGCCTCGGTCGTGACGATTTCGATTAGTACAACGGAGATGGCGAGCGAGAACTATGGCTACATGGCTCCGATCAAGGCGGCTTTGGATGCGTCGCTCGTTTTCCTAGCAAAATCCTTCAGCCGATTCAGCCAGATTCGTTTCAACGCGGTGGCTCCCGGGCTGCTGAAAACGAGTGCTTCGGCTGGTATTCCGGGGTACGTCGATTCGTACCTGTACGCTGAGAAGACGACCTTACGGGGCGAGGCGGTCCGAACGGAGGAGGCGGCCTCGGCGGTGGCCTTTCTGCTGAGCCCCCGCTCCTCGGGTATCAATGCCCAGCGATTGGTGGTCGATGCGGGAATGAGAACGAACTATTTCGACGAATCGATTGTGTCGGCAGTGGTGGATAAAGGGGGAGGGAACGGCTAGGAAGCTTGGCTGTTCGTGAAGATTGGAGCTAGAATAACAGAGGGTTTCGACGGAGAAACCGTTTCCCACTACCCGATCAATTCCGCTTGGTTGACCAACCTCGAAACGCGAAGGATTAGAAGACCGCATTGTCCGATTTATGCCGATCAGGCCGGTGAGAACCGATTCTCCAGGTGGGGCTTCCTGAGGATTGAGAAGGTTAGGGGTGAAAAACAGTGGTCAGGTTTGGTAGGTCGTGATACTCTGTAAGTAGTGAAGCCAGCGTCGGTTGCAGCGATCCTTACGATTGCGACTGAGGCTGGTAAGACTTTTCGTAGGGAGGTTCCTCATTCGAGGGGATGTCGTAAGGGATACTTGGTAGGCCCTTGAGAGGGAACGACTGAAGAGGAGTCAGGTTTTTTTTCCTGCATAATCAAAGTGTTGTTAAGGCAACGAGGCGGGGTCTTTCCGTTTTTTTGTCACGTGTTACCGGCGGTGTTCCAAGACGGAACGCTGATCGGGCCTTTTAGTTGTGTCAGACGGACGACGGATGTCTGAGGTATCTTCCGACAAATTGCTCGACCTCGTTCGACGTAGCGAACTCGTTACGCCGAAGAAGCTTGACTCTTTTGTCGAGAAGCTAAAGAAACGCGCTGGTGGTTGGCCCAAAAAGCAAGAGGCTCTTTCTAAATTATTGATCGAAGCCAATCTGCTTACCCAGTGGCAGGCTGACAAACTGCTTGCGGGCAAACACCGTGGTTTTCGTCTGAAGCAGTACAAGTTGCTTGGCCAGATTGGCAAAGGTGGCATGAGCCACGTCTACCTCGCCGAACACACTGTCATGGAGCGGAGGGTCGCCCTCAAGGTTCTTCCGAGGCAGCGAGTGAAGGACCGCTCTTACCTTGCCCGTTTCAGGCTGGAGGCCCGCGCGGCGGCACGGCTCGACGACCCCAATATCGTACGTGTCTACGACATCGATAGCGAAGGGGATACGCACTATATCGTCATGGAGTATGTAGATGGACGTGATCTCCATCAGACCGTTACCCAAGATGGCCCGCTGAAGTTTGAGGTCGCGGCGGATTACATTGCTCAAGTAGCGAATGGCCTGGAACATGCTCATCAAATGGGCCTTGTCCATCGTGATATCAAACCGGCCAATTGCTTGCTGGATGCTCATAAGACGGTCAAGCTGCTGGACATGGGCCTAGCGAAGCTGACCGATGACGAAACCTCGCTCACGCTTGCAAACGACGAAAACGTGCTTGGCACGGCCGATTACCTTGCCCCTGAGCAAGCCCTCAATAGCCACGGGGCCGACGCCCGGGCCGATATCTATAGCCTGGGATGTACGCTTTATTTCCTGCTAGTGGGCAAACCGCCGTTCCCCGATGGGACGATTAGCGAACGGCTCCTCAAGCACCAAGTAGAACAACCTGAGAGCTTGTTGAATTTGCGGCCCGACTGCCCCCTTTCGCTAGAAGATATCTGTAGCCGGATGATGCGGAAGAAGCCTGAGGATCGCATTCAGACGGCGGGCGAGGTGGCGATCATTCTAAACGATTGGCTGGCCGATCGAGGGTATTCGCCAAGCGGTTCGGGGGTGGGAAGAGGCTCGGGCACGGGGTCTGGCTCGGAGCCTGTTAGCAGTGGGATTGGGAGTGGCATCCTAAGCCGTTTTACATCGACGGCGGTCGCTTCTTCAGCGGCGGGTACGGGCGTAGCGGGTACGGGCACAGGGAGCTCCAAGGCGGGCAGTTCGGGCAGGGGGAGCCCCTTGGATGACACGGCCAAACTGTACGCTTCGAGCGAAGTGGATACGGACGAGGACATTGGCCTCGCTCCGCTTGAGGATGAGGATGAGGGCGAGAAGAGCAGCAAGTCCGCCAAGGGCAAGAAGGCCTCCCCCTCTTCCGGGGTACTGTCGGATGAAAGTGGCCCCAAGCTCGCCGGATCAGGAGGTGCCCGAACCTCGGCAAAGGATTCGGGCATAGCCCGATCGACGAAGTCGTCCCTAAGCTCACCCTCAGGCCCTCCGAAGTCGATCTTTGACGAAGTGCTTCTCGATAAAGACTCGCCAATTCTCTCTCGCGCCACCCCCTCCTCTACCCAGTACAATCCTCTGCACCCACCCGGCTATGTGAACCCCTACATGAAGACCCCGTGGTACGTCTGGGTAGGTGTTGCCGTCGGCTTGCTGTTGACGGTCGCCGTTATGGTGTGGGCGCTGAGTTGAGGTGGTCTTTCGCATCCTGCCCAGTGTTAACATTGCTCAGTAGTGTTACCCTGCTCAGTATTGGGCCCCCATCATCAGGCAGTTGACACCTGAGCCGATTCCTAGCAAGGCCACACGGTTACCCGGCAAGACGGCCCCCGCTTCGACGCCGAGCGAAAGCGCACTGGGCAGCGCCGCTGAGCCGGTGTTACCAAGCCACGCGAGCGTAGCGTAATCCTTCGCCGGGTCGAGCTTTAGCTCGGATAGCATCATCTTTCGGTGGGCTCCCCCCACTTGGTGGCAAAAGGACTGGTCGATTTGTTCGCGATGCCAGCCGGTCTCATCCAACAGAGACTCAAAGTTGGCGACGCCTGCTGCCACGCCGGCTCGCATCAGTTGCTCACTGTCCGTTTGCATCACTTGGGTGAGCCCCTCACTTTGACAAAGTCCGTGGTGCGATGTATCGGCATAGGCCACAGCAGTCGTCAGCCGGCTGCCCGTCTTGCTAAGGGAAGCGTCGCAAAGAACTACCGCCGCGCTGGCCGAGCCGATCGTCAGCGAAGCCACCGAGTTTTTGATCGTCCCGCGCGTCAGTGACATGTCGGCATTGAGTTTATCAATCGTGTTGTCCACTAACTCACGGCCTGTCTCGGTCCCTACGATTACGCCCGCCTTGATTTGCCCCAATTCGATCATCGTGGCAATCTGCAACATGCCGGACAGAATGCCGAGGCAAGCGTTCGACAAATCTTGTACCACGCAATTATGAGGTAGCCCCAGTTCATGATGAACACGACAGGCCGTGGCTGGTTCCAAGTGGTCGCGGCAAACGGAGCCGTGCAGACAAGCTCCGAAGAGATCACGGGGCAAGTCACTTTGCTCAATCGCAAGGTTGGCCGTTCGGACGCTCACGTCCCCTGGCCGCGTCCCCACCGGGAAGAACCGTCGCTCACGGATGCCTGACATCAACTCCAGCCGCCCCTCCGGCAAACGAAGCCGCTCGTACAACGGAGCAAGCCGCTCTTCGAGCTGCGCTGTGGTAACCCGCTCGTCGGGCAAGACGTGGGCAAGGCCTTCGATACAAACACGTTGAAAACGCACGGTGAGTTAAATTGGCTAGGATGAAGGAATAGGGTGGTATTGAATTGAGATCGGGTAGGATAACTCTCTTGTATTCTGAGTAGAACCGTCCCCAGCAACAGACACGGACCCGAAACGGCCAAGTTCCTATGGATCAGAAGAAAAGAGAGAAGATCGGCTGTCCAGCAGAGAAACCTCCCACAGCCGAAATCGCTGTGCTGATCGTGGCGATGCTTCTGCCAACGCTTGTGACGTTTGCCTACTTTCGGCTGGCCGACGGGGCTCCCAGCAGTGTTCAGCAAGCGGTCTATGCCGTGGGAAAGGCCGTTCAGTTTGCCCTGCCAGTGGTAGGGGTCGGCCTCGTTTGCGGCCAACGGCTGGGTTTCGTACGCCCCACAAGAAAAGGCCTTACGGCGGGCCTCGCCTTCGGGGCCGCGATTTTTGCGACAACCTGGTTTGGCTACGCCTTTTGGCTCCGTGAGGCGGCGTTCTTTGTTCCGGCAGCGGAAGGAATTCGGCATAAGGTAGAAGGCCTAGGGCTCGCTTCGCCCTGGGCTTTCGTGCTATTGGGTATTTTCTACGCCGCCTGCCATTCACTCCTGGAAGAATACTACTGGCGGTGGTTTGTCTTTGGGCGACTCAAGCGTTGGGTGCCCGTGGGTTGGGCAGCGGGGCTCTCGGCGGTCGGTTTTATGGCCCACCACGTCCTAGTGCTCGATCTCTATTTCCACGAAACACCACTCGCAACGCTGTTTTTCTCGCTCTGCGTTATGGTTGGCGGGTTGTTTTGGGCATGGCTGTACCAACGCAGTGGATCGCTTTTTGGTCCCTGGATGAGCCATGCGATTGTGGACGCCGCTATTTTTGCCGTTGGTTACGTCCTTCTCTTTCCGTGATTGGACTCCAGTAGCACATGATCTAGTGCTAGCGTTCCCGCATGTCGCAAAATAAGCGTTGCCTGTTGCATCTTTGGTGAGGCCGGCTACTCTCACTTGCTGACTTGTACCCCACTGTTCCAAGACTGTTCCAAACTGTTCCAAGACCGCCTGACAACGGTCCTCACCACCAAGGGCTTCGCCGAGGGATCGCGAAATAAAAACCGAGAAAATGTCGCTTGGCTGAAGCGAGGATCTATTGGATTCTTGCTTTGCCGATGGCTTTTGACTCTGGCGTGTTAGGGATGACACGAGATGTAGGCACCGTGAAAAACGGAACCGCATCAATTGCACGCCTTTAGATTGGTCAATGCACTTTTACTGCTTAGACGAGCGGTGGGAGTGCGTTCTAAATAGGGTTGCAGCCTAGGTTGCCTCCCTTTGGAGGGAGCCTCGTTGCTTTCTCTCGGTGTTTTTCTAGCCATCCGTACGAACGCCTAAAACCTCGGCACCCCCAGGGTGCCACTGCAGGGATCGCTAAAAACATGTCGAAGCCGATTATCGCCTTGAACGCGGACTACCAAGCCCCCACCGGTGACAAGCCGGCAGTTAGCTATGTTCCGGCCCGCTACTACGATGCTTTGCTCGAAGCGGGGGCGCTGCCACTCATTGTTCCCCCCCTTGATGACGATGCCGACATTCAGCAATTGCTTGAAATGGTGGATGGGGTAATGCTCGTTGGGGGTGCGGACCTCGATCCTCGTCGCGATGGCTGGATGCTCCACCCGAGCGTTCGCCCGCTGGATACTCGCCGCGAATCCTTTGATCGTGCCTTTGCCCAAGCAGCCTGTGATCGCCGTAAGCCAATGTTTGGCATTGGCCTGGGGATGCAGCTCATCAACGTAACGATGGGTGGCAACCTTTTTCTTCACATCCCCGAAGACATTCCTGGCGCATTGCCGCATAAGGATCCGCTCGATCCGTCCCACCGCCATACGCTTGAGCTGGTTCCGGACTCGATTATGGGCCGTGTCTATGGCGACGGGGAACTTCGTGTCAACAGTCGGCATCATATGGCCATCGATGAGTTGGCCTCCGGCTTTGAGGTGACCGCCCGCTGTCCGGACGGCGTTGTTGAAGCGATTGAATGCAAGATGAGCGACTGGTTTGCGATGGGTACCCAGTTCCATCCTGAAGCCTCCACTGCCTCGGCGCTCGATCTACGAATCTTTGAAGAGTTTCTTAACGGCGTGAAGGAACACGCTTCGCCAATGCGTCTAGCCGCTTAGGCTTACGCAACATGGCACCGGCGAATGGATTTGCCAATCGGCCCGTCCCGGCGCACCTCGCACCGGGACGGGTTGTTTTTTTGGGCGAGCCGGCTTGTTCTATCGACATTCGTTCAAACGGATAGCACGCCGCCCAGGACGCGCACAAACTCCCGTAGCCATGCAGGATGAGCGGGCCACGCAGGAGCCGTGATTAAATTCCCATCCACGCACACGCTATCGAGGCCTTCGCTCGGTTCGTCCCATACGCCACCGGCGGCGAGGACTTCAGGCTTGCATGCCGGGTAGGCTTGCGCCCGCTTGCCTTCCAGCACACCCGCTGCCGCAAGCAATTGGGCGGCGTGGCAGACAGCAGCAATTGGCTTTTTAGCCGCGGCAAAATCACGAATCAGTTCCAGCACTCGTTCGTTGAGTCGTAAGTATTCTGGTGCGCGGCCACCCGGTAGGACCAGGCCTGCGAAGTCACTCGCACACACCGAATCGAAATCGCCGTTAAGCCGAAAGTTGTGCCCTCGTTTCTCGCTGTAGGTTTGATCTCCCTCAAAGTCGTGGATTGCCGTAGCGACCGTGTCACCTGCTGGCTTGTCAGGGCAGACGGCAACGACCTCGTAGCCGACCATTGCGAGCGCCTGAAACGGAACCATCACTTCATAGTCTTCGGCGTAGTCGCCAACGAGAAACAAAAGAGGCTTGGACATGAAATCACTTCGCAAAAAAAAGGGGTAGGTGACATGAGAGCCGGGTCGTCCCCGACCCCGGCGGCCCTTGGGGTAAACGGTGCCCAAGGGCCGCCGGGGTCGGGGACGACCCGGCTCTCACAGGAAGTCTACTCGTCCAGTTCCAAGCACGCGGGAATCCGTTGCACCTGGCCTTTACGATCAATGCAAGCAATTGTGCTCTCTCCTTCCGCAATCCGTCGGCCTTCACATTCGATATGGTAGTGGTGGTCAATCCGAGCCCCCCGCGCTCGCTTGGTGTGGATATTGATACGCAGGGTATCGCCATAGCGGGCGGGCGTATGGTACTTGCAGGCGATCTTGCTCACGACGAGCAAGAAACCGTCCGCTTCAAGCTGGGCATAGTCATGGCCAATCGCCTTGAGCAGCTCAATGCGTGCAAGCTCGAAATAACGGAAGTAGTTGGAATGATGGACCACCCCCTGGCCGTCGGTCTCATAGTAGCGGACAGCGAGGTCGAATTCGTATTCTTGCATAAGTGCCTAAGGTGGCGAGCCGTCGTGCGCCCTTCTTTTGGGAGAGGCACGACGCCAGAGGGAACAAAGAAAAGCTATAAATTCGCTTTTCGCACCAAAGAAGTCTAGGGGAAGTAATGGGAGACGGGGACGGAGGCTCGTACAGCAAGAGTTTGTAAAGGCCTTCTCGCCTTTGCCCTGAGTTGCGGCAAGCCGTTCCGGGGCTTATAGTTATGGTCGATTCTTGCCTCATTTCAAGACGACTAACGGGACAGCCCTATGAGCATCGGCGAAGGTGACGGAAACGACACACTAACAGCCCGCGGCCAGGACTATCCGGCGATCCGCCAGTTTACGGTCTTTCTTGAGAACCGTGTTGGCCAGTTGATGGAACTGGTGCGACGGTTCGAAGGGAGCAACGTCCGAATCGTTGCCCTAACGATCGCCGACTCGTCAGACTGTGCACTGGTCCGATTTTTGCTAAGCGATCCCGAAGCGGGCCGCGAGATCCTTGAGCGGGCTGGTCTCGCGATTGTTGAGACGGACCTGATTGGTGTCGAACTCCCTGTTTCTCCTCAGCCGATCCTGGAGATTTGCACAGCACTCCTAAGGGCCGAAGTGAACATCATTCAGACCTACCCGTTGCTCATGGGGCCGAACTCTCGGGCCGCCGTCGCGCTGATGGTGGATAACATTGACCATGGCCTAGAGACACTAGCCGAAAAAGGGTTCCACACGATCGATGAGAATGATTTGAGATTTTTTGATCCGATGGAAGAATAAACTTAACGATATGCCCTAAAATCATCCGGTACTTCGTTTTTTCTTGATCGCTGGACGACTCTTGAGGGGGTTCGAGATAGTCTTTTAGCGTTCCGGGATAGGGACGGCCCGACTCTTACGTTTGTTTCCCACTGCCTACCGACCACGATTTTTTTCCTATGGCAATCCAAGTCACTTGCCCCGGTTGTCTCACACGCTTCTCGGTTGCTGACCAACACGCAGGCAAAGAGGGCCCTTGCCCGAAGTGCAAGAAGAAAATCACCATCCCCGAAGTCGGTGACGAAGTAGTCGTCCACGCTCCGGCTCACGATGGGCCGACCGACTCCAAAGGACGTTCGGTCCTCAAAACGGTCCGAAAGAAAGACGCCGGTTTTAATCCGCTGATCGCGACTGGCCTCGGCGCAACCGTGCTATTAACGCTGCTCGCCGCCTTCTTGTTGCATGGAACCGAAGCGGCCAACGGGTGGCCCATCCTCGCCGGCGGCTCGATTCTTTTGGGACCTCTCTTAGCCTGGGCCGGTTACTCTTTCTTGCGAGACCAAGAGCTTGAGCCCTACCGCGGGAATGCCCTTTGGGTTCGCTCCACCATTTGCGGCTTGGTCTTCGCCCTGGCATGGTTCGTTTATGTTTTGATCGCCAGCCAAATCGGCGAGTCGGGCTGGCAGGAGGCGGGCCTCGCCCCTTGGCAAATGGGGTTTGCTGCTGCCGTCGCGATAGGCATTGGCACCCTCGCGGGATTCGTCACGCTCGATCTTGAACCCTTCATGGCCTTCTTCAACTGCTCACTCTACTTCGTCATCACTGTCCTTTTGCGCTACGTCATGGCCCTCCCTCCCCTCCCGGGCCTCGTCCCCACCGACTAACCTGCAATAAATATCCATCACCGGGCTTTTTTCGTGGCATACGTTCCGTCGTGGTTCTAATCCGTTTCCCCCGTGTTCCCTGTGAGCTTTGTGGTAAAAAAAACGGACAACTTGCTTACGCCCGAACTTATGGCACAGCTCCAGCGGCTGGAGCTGGTAACGCGTAAGATTTTTCGTGGCCGGATGAAGGGCGAGCGGCGCAGCACGCGCAAGGGGCAGAGTGTCGAGTTTGCCGACTATCGGAACTATGTGGCGGGCGACGATCCGCGGTCGCTGGACTGGAATCTTTACGCACGGCTTGACAAGCTCATTATCAAACTCTTCATGGAAGAGGAGGATTTGCATTTCTATACGCTTATCGATGCGAGTGCGTCGATGGCGTTCGGCGATCCGACCAAGCTTGACTACGCCCGACAGATCGCCGCGGCGCTTGGCTTCATTGGCTTGGCGCGGGGCGACCGGGTGAAAATCGAAACGCTCGGTGGACGGCAAAGCCCCGTACTGCGAGGGCGCCGGAGCGTGGGACGCATGTTGGATTATTTGAGCACGGTTGAGCCCGATGAAACGCAGACGCTCGAAGAGGGCGTCCGGCAGTTCTGCTTGCGGAACTCGGGCAGGGGGGTCGTGGTGCTCATTAGCGATCTGATGGAGAAGCAGGGTTACGAGGCAGCCCTACGGTACTTGGTCGCCCAACGAGTCGATACCTACGTCATTCAAGTGCTGAGCCAAGAAGAGATCGACCCGGACGTAACCGGTGACCTAAGGCTCGTTGATTGCGAAGACGCTGATGTGGCGGAGGTGACGATCAGTGCCCCGCTACTGAAAAAATATAAAGCGACGCTCGAAGCCTTTACCACGGGGGCTCAAGAGTACTGCGGCAAACGGGGGATGAACTATTTGCTGGCGAGCAATGACATGCCTGTGAAAGAACTCATGACCGGCTACCTGCGACGACGTGGGCTGGTTCGGTAAGAGGAGTAAATGGAAACCTTATTTCGTAACACGCTGTCACCCGCTCAATGGGCCGTTCTTGCGGCGGTGCCGCCGGCAATCATTGCGCTCTACTTCCTGAAGCTAAAACGCCAACCGCTTGAAGTCCCGAGCACCTATCTTTGGGCAAAGTCGATCGAAGACCTACGGGTGAACAGCCTTTGGCAACGAATGCGCAAAAGTCTGTTGCTCTTTTTGCAGTTGCTGCTCGTGGGGCTGGCAATTCTGGCTCTGCTACGTC
>JAJRUA010000389.1 GCA_024278035.1 Planctomycetota bacterium
AACCGATCAAGCATTCTATCGACGCTGACGGTTGGGCACGACCCTCGTTAAAAAGTAGCTGGACAGGATCACAAGATTAAAAAGGATCGACAGGATTCCTACCTCATGCCTCCCCCTTTTTTCCGTTAAGAGTCTACTCCAGAACCCGTTTGGAAGTATCCAGCGGTCGAGAAAGACGGGATAACCAGATAGCTTTGGGACGTGTAGTAATCCTTTTCGATCTTGTGATCCTATCCCGCTTTTCTTTTATCTGGGCACGCGATGTGCGTTTAGGTGGTATCAAGAGCGTATGACTGCCTTTCCGCCTGTTGGGTTCGCCTTGCAAAAAGCGACAACCCCCCCACCAAGGGCACCAGCAGTGCTGGCAAAAACGAAAAAATGGCTCGCTTGCTCTTGTAAGGATTACCAAAATTGGGGCACATTGCTCCATCGGAACCACCGAGAGGCCAATGCCCCGCAGGATGTGGATCAGGCGGCCAGCGTACAGGTTTCGACTAAACCAACCGAATATGGCCACGTCTTCCAAGGAGGGATGCGGATGGTCCCCAAGAAAAGAATCTCTTTGTGCGCCCTGATGGCGTTTGCCTTTTCCGCTTGTGCTGCTTCTGCGCAGCAGGTGGAGTTGCTCGATTTTTACCTGCCGACGTGCGGCCCCTGCCTGGCAATGGCGCCGACAGTCCAGCGGCTGATTACCGAAGGCGTGAAGGTCCGTAAGGTGGATGGTTCGCGCGATGTGGCTCTCGCCAAGCAGTTGCGAGTTGATAGTTATCCGACTTTTGTTCTGGTGGTGGATGGGCGCGAGGCGGGGCGGATCGTAGGAGCCACTTCCTACGACCAGCTACGTAGCCTTGTGGCACAAGCCAACCCCCAAGCCCAAACCCAGCTTGCCTCAACAGGCCGAACCTTTGCGCCAACATCCGGTGGCGAAGAACGGGCGTTCCATGTGGGCAGCGACCTCGGCCCTGGCTCACCGGCCCCCGCCGCAACGCCTGCGATGCCCGTCATGCCAGCGGCTGATGCGGCGTCGGCCACGCTCCTCTCTACCGCCGTACGAATCACGATCGACGATCCCGCGGGACGTTCTTACGGGACGGGCACTCTCATTGACGCCCGACAAGGCGAGGCACTGCTCGTGACGTGCGCCCATCTGTTCCGCGATGCCACGGGAAAACCACTCGACACGACGGGCCGCCTAACCATCGAACTTTACACCGCTAGTGTTGGCCAAGCGCCGCAAGTGACGCAGCGACTTGCTGGGCAACTGGTGAGCTACGACTTTGACGCAGACGTTGCCCTGGTGGCCATTCGTCCCCAAGGGCAAGTCGCGGTCGCACGCGTCGCCACTTCGGTCGGATCGATCCAGGCAGGCCAATCCGTGCGGAGCGTCGGCTGCGACCTGGGGGCCGATCCCACCGTTCGCATGAGCCAAATCGTGCAGCTCAACCGCTACGAAGGGCCACCCAATATCGAAGCAACCGGTGCCCCCGTGCAAGGCCGTAGTGGCGGCGGACTTTTCAACACACAAGGCGAATTGATCGGCATTTGCTTTGCTGCCGATGAAGAAGCTAACGAAGGGCTCTATGCGGGCCTCGTTTCGATTCATGCCCAACTGGACCGCGTCGGCTTGAGCGAACTGTACCAGCAGGGCGCACCGGCCTCATCGGGGCCCCCGCTTTCGCTAGCCATGTCTCAGCAGCCACCGGCTGTCGCCTCTGTTTTGCCAGCCTCGCCCCCTCCGTTTGAGAGTTTTGCTTCAGCCCCCGCCTCCCGCAGAGCCCCCGTCACTCGTGGAAGCGGTGCGCCGCAAGGCGGGCTAACCCCCGTCATTCGTGGCCAGGACCCCGCCGTAACGCCACCTTCTGTCGATCCGTTTGCTCAAGCCGCGTCCCGCCCTCCGCTTTCGAACGTCGAACAAGCGACGCTCGAAGAAGTTGTCCTACGGGGTGCCAATGCCGAAGTCACGCTCATGATTCGCCCCAAGCAACCAGGCGCAAAGACCGAAATCATCACGCTCGATACCGCCTCTCCGGAGTTCGTCGCCGCACTCCGGCGAATGCAAGCTCCCCAATGATTTAGCTAGGTGAATTGAAAAATCGAAAGAGTAACGAATGGCGAACTCTTTCTGCTTTGCCGTTTTTCGGTAATCCCCTTGGTAATCACTACCATCGGCACGACCGGCGCTACGGCAAACCGCGAGAGGGATTCTCCTTGGCTGCCAATCCATCTGGGGCGAGCTACGCTTGCTAGTGACCAGGTATTGTGTTTGGTCGCTTTAAGCCGTCCTCCTGAGTAGCCGCCATGCTGCTGTACGTCACCTTCTCAGCCTTGCTTAACCTGGGGATCGGCTATGCGCTGGGCGCTGGGCTGACGTTCTCTGAGCTACTCGAACGACTGCCACTACGCCATCGTCAACCGGTGGATGATCTCCAAGAAGAAGACACTTTAACACGTCCCCCGAAGGCCCAAGCTCCCGTGGCTAAGGCAGAAAAAATCGTGGAGCCG
>JAJRUA010000390.1 GCA_024278035.1 Planctomycetota bacterium
GCAAGTCGGCGGTCGCAGGGGCGATGCAGAGCAAGTCGGCCTTGCGTGCCAGCTCAATATGCGGCCCCAGCGGATGGTCGGCTAGGTCAAAGCTGTCGGTGAGCACTCTTCGGCCTGAGAGGGCGGAGAACATCGCTGGGCCTACGAACTTTTGTGCTGCGGCAGTCATAACGACCGACACGCCATGTCCTGCCTGAGCAAGTTGACTAACAAGCGCCGCCGTCTTGTAGGCGGAAACGCCGCCAGAGATACCGATCAGGATTTCGGACATAGCGGTGGTGAGGGGGGGCATTAGCCTCGGGTCAGTTGACCCGGGGCTAAAATCGGCCTAAATACTGTCCAAGTCGAACTCAGGAGCTTCGTTCTCGGGGGAATCGCCGGTGATTTTCACCTGCTCCGACGAATCCAAATAGATTTTGTCTTGGAGGATTTCCTCGACAACCACTTCCATTGGATTTTTTGTGTCGATGGTCACGAGGGGGCGGGCACCGCCGTTGATCGCTACCATCCGTTTTTGTATAAGCGTCGAAAGCTTAAAACGGCCACCGACTTTGTTGACAATTTCTTCTTCTTTCAGGGCATCAATCATGGGTCGGTTTCCTCTTGTCTAGTTTCGCCGAGGCCCTCTTGGACCAAGAGCGAGTGAATGGTATCCAGCGCGGCGTCGATGCCCCCTTCGCCGGGGCCGCCGTTGACAACAGTGTGTTGGTATTGGTTGCGACGCTGCATCTCTCGACTGGCGACTTCCAGCCGTCGGGCGAGCGACGCAGAGTCTTCCGTGCCTCGCGATCGGAGTCGCTCTTCAAGCACCCGTCTGGCCTCGGTGAGGTCCGCCGCCGGCATCAAAAAGAGACTTACGGCCTGAGGGAACTTTGCCATCGACCGCTCCGCCCCATCAACGTCAATCTCTAAGAGTACCCAAATACCGGCTTCAAGGCTAGGCGTCACCTCGTCGAAAAGGGTGCCATACCAGTGTCCACGGCCAAAAACCTCAATCGCTTCGAGGAACTCTCCGGCAGCCAATCGGCGGTCAAAATCCTCCTGGGAGAGGAAATGGTACTCTCGGCCATCGATCTCCCCTGGTCGGGGCTCGCGGGTCGTGGCGGAGACACTTAGCCGCATCCGTCCGCCGACCCGCTCCAGCAGCTTGCGAACAAGCGTCGACTTCCCCACCCCCGAGGGGCCCGAGAGAATCACCAATTTGCCGGCCGTGGTAGTCATGAGAAAACGAAGGGAACCGCCAAGAGCGACAAGTTAGCCAAGAAAAAGTGAGGGGGCTAAACGGTGCGATTGACAAAATGCAGGGAAGGTAGGAGCGTTTTGGCGGTTAGCTTTTTTAGGGGGAGAGTTACTCGATGTTTTGGACTTGTTCGCGGACTCGTTCGAGGGCCGCCTTCATTTCTACGACTCGGTGGGAAATCTCGGTGTCGTTCGCTTTGGAGCCGATCGTGTTGGTTTCGCGGCCCATCTCTTGGGCGATGAACTCCAGCTTTCGACCGGCGTTTTCACCTTCGGCGATCGTCGCCTCGAATTGCTTGAGATGACTACGAAGCCGGACCGTCTCTTCTGAAATATCACTCCGATCCACAAACAGAGCAATCTCACGCACGAGGTCGGTCGCTTCGATCGAAACGCCCAGTTTTTCGATTGATTTGCCCACACGGTCTTGTAACCGCTGGCGGTAATCTTCGGTGACCAGAGGCGAGCGAGATTCGACACCCGTCAGTTCTTCGGCAAGGGTTTGGCAGTTGGTTCGCAAGTCGTCGGCGAGCGCTTTGCCTTCGTGGCGACGCATTTTTGCAAGGGCGTCGAGGGCAGCCTCAAGCGCAGCTTGAATCACAGGCCAATCGGCTTCGAGGTCGGCTGTCGGTTGCTCGGGGGCCGATACGACGCCTGGCAAAGAGAGCAAAGCACCGACGGGCGTCGATGCCGCTTCGGGGTCCATCGTTCCGAGTTGCTCTCGGTAACTGGCGAGAACGTCGGTGTTGAGGTGGTAGCCTGCGGTTGCCGACTGCCTTGTGATGCGGACATTGACTTGGACCGATCCGCGGCGAATGCGACCGCGAATGAGCGTCTCAACCCGTGGCTCCAGCCCGTAGTAGCCTTCGCTTGATCGGTAGCTGATTTTCAGGTGACGATTGTTGATCGATCGTATTTCGGCAGAGACGGCAATCGAATCGGATTCACTTCGGCCTTCGCCAAAGCCAGTCATGCTGAGCAGCATGGTCGCCTCCTTGCTGCTGTGATGACCATGTGGTTTTGCCTTGTAGGTAAGTCTTCATTAACCACGAAATAAACGAAAAACACGAAAGAAAATCAGAGGACGATTCTTTCCCATTCGCCTTTTCCTTTTTTCGTGTCATTCGTGTTTTTCGTGGTTGAAAAAAAACGAGCCCTCAATTGGAGGGAGGACACCTAAGACGGGACGAATAACTCCAGCGTGGCTACTCCGCGTCCGTTTCAGCCGCATCCTCGCTTGCCGGGGCCGTATCGGTTGCGACGGGGGCGTCGAGTGCCTCGAGCGCCGCATCGGCAGAACCGGAGGCAAAGTTCCCTTCTCCTGAGCCGAAGGCGTCGCCACGGTGTCCTGACCAGTACGTGGCCAGGACACAGGTGATGATCCAGATGGCAATGGTCCAGATGGTGATTTTGGTGAAGGTGTCGCCCGCTTTCGCACCAAAGGCACTTGAACCGCCCGGTCCACCAAGGGCGCCAGCCAAGCCGCCACCTCGGCCCCTCTGTACGAGAACCAGCAGAATGATGAACAGCGCCATCAACGCCAGGACGATTTGAATCAGCATTTCCATAATTTGATCAATTAACCGAAGTGGGTTTAGGTTGGTCTAAAACGGCTCTTACAGAGCCTTTGCAATGCCAAGAAAGTCGTCCGCCTTGAGGCTTGCGCCGCCGACCAAGGCACCATCAATGTTCTCTTGCGATAGCAATTCCTTGGCGTTGCTTGCCTTCACACTGCCACCGTACAGCAGGCGAATCCTAGCGGCGATTTCCGCAGTGTAGCGTTCGGCGAGCAACTGGCGAAGGTCAGCATGAACCTCTTCCGCCTGCTCGGGAGAGGCGACTTTGCCAGTTCCGATGGCCCAGACAGGTTCGTAGGCGATTACGATGCTCAGAATCTGAGCCTCTGAGACGCCCTCCAAGGATCCTTCAAACTGTGTTTTGATGACTTTGGCCGTGTCGCCTGCCTCACGCTCTTCGAGTTTTTCGCCGACGCAGACGATGGGTGCGATGCCCGCTTCGAGAGCTTTATGGGTCTTTTTGCAGACGATCTCGTCAGTTTCGCCCAGAATATGCCGCCGTTCGCTATGCCCAAGAATGACGTACTCTGCGCCCACATCGCCAAGCATTGCGGCCGACGTTTCGCCGGTGAATGCCCCGTTATCCTCGAAGTACATGTTTTGGGCCCCAAGGGCAACCGGGCTGCCGGCGAGCGCTTCGATCACAGCCGACAAGTAGATAGCCGGTGGGCAGACCAACAGGTCCACCTCGCCCACCTCTGCCGACCCTTCGGCAATGCCCTTGGCCAGCGCCACGGCACCAGCACGATCGGTGTTCATCTTCCAATTACCAGCAAGTAGCGTCCTACGCACGAGAGACTCCGTAATTTTCTAATTCGAGTTGGTTCTATCTAAATCTTTTTGCCGAGGGCCTCGGCTACTTTGCGAACTTGGACCATTAGCTCGGCGTACTGCGGCGGCAGCAGCGCCTGGGGGCCGTCGGACAAGGCATCTTCCGGCTTGTTGTGAACTTCGACATGCAGACCATCGGCACCCGCCGCGATACCAGCCAAAGCACAGGCGGGAATCAACTCGGGTCGGCCCGTTGCGTGGCTCGGATCGACAATGATCGGCAAGTGCGAAAGCTCCTGGGCCTGAGGCACGGCACAAACGTCGTAGATGTTGCGCGTCGCGGGATCAAAGCCTTTCACACCTCGTTCGCAGAGCACCACGCCAGGGTTCCCTTGCGAGAGGACGTACTCAGCACTCATGAGCAAGTCTTTGATCGTTGCCGCCATGCCACGCTTCATCAGCACCGGCTTGTTGGTTTTGCCAACCTCGCTGAGCAACACAAAGTTCTGCATGTTACGGGCGCCGAGCTGGATCATGTCAGCATACTGGGCCACAAGCTCGACGTGCCTGGGGTCAATCGCTTCGGTCACGACGGGCAAGCCGTGACGGTCTCCCACTTCACGAAGGATTTTGAGGCCCTCTTCGCCCAGGCCTTGAAAGGCATAGGGGCTGGTCCGAGGTTTGTAAGCGCCACCACGCAGCACGTTGGCCCCCGCTGCTTTGATCTCTCCTGCAATTTCATCGAGCCGCTCTGCCGACTCGATCGCACAAGGACCGGCAATCATGCCCAAGTGGCCACCGCCGAACTTGGTAATGTGATCGCCCGAACCGACTTCAATGATCGATGGCTCAGGATGGGCCGTACGACTCGCCAGTTTGAAGGCGGGCTGAACCGCAATCACTTCGGCCACGCCCGGAATCGCCATAAGCGGCGCATTCCGAATGACTTCCTCGTCTCCAATGACGCCAATCACGGTCCGGTAGGTGCCACGGCTCAGGTGAGGTTCAAGCCCCAGGTCTTTGACCCGCTCAACGACATGGTCAACTTGCTCGTCGGTAGCGGTTTCCCGCAGAATGATAATCATCGAAATGGCGTCGGCTGCGGAAAGGGCTTTGCGTGAGAGCCGAACCGTCCCCGGCACCGGCAAATTGTTAACAAGCCCGCAATTCTAGCCTAAAGCCTTCGTCCGCGCATAGGATCCAAGTACACGAAGCTGGACACATTTTTTCTCGATCGAGGCAATTGCCTGCCGAGCCCGTAATTCGGTCTGATGGCCCACGAACTCGATAAAGAAGAGATAGTGGCCCCCGTCGTTCTCCTCCGTCCGGCTTCCCGGGATTGGAAAGGACTCGATCCACGTCATATTGAGCTTTTGCCGCTTAAAAATGGCCATCGTGTCGGCCAAGGAGCCCGGCTCGTGGGCGATCTCCAGCATAAGGGCCGTCTTATCGTTGCCTGTTTTTGGGGCCGATTCTTGGCCAATGACCGCGAAACGAGTGATGTTGTCCTTGTGGTCCTCGATGTTGCGGGCTAGGACGGTCAGGCCATGTCGGTGGCCCGCTTGTTCGCTGGCGATTGCCGCGACGCCCGGCTCTTGAGCCGCGAGCCGAGCCGCTTCGCTCGTGCTGGTGGCGGCACACGCCTCGGCCCCCGGCAGGTGCTCAGCGAGCCAATGCCCACACTGCGACAACGCCTGAGGCTTGCTATAAACGCGGCGGATGGAGGCCCGATCCCCTTCGCCCCGCTTTCCACTGCCGAGCAGGCAATGATGAATCCGCATGGGCGCTTCACCGCAAATTTGAACTTCTGTGTTGGCAAATGCTTCAAGCGTGTCGGTCACTCGTCCATGGGTCGAGTTCTCTAGCGGCACTACTCCCCACTGGCACTCGCCGCTGGCGACCTCGGCGAAAACCGCCTCGATCGTGGTGACCGGAACCAATTCGCTCGCTTCGCCGAACCGGGCAATCGCCGTTAGGTGGCTAAAAC
>JAJRUA010000391.1 GCA_024278035.1 Planctomycetota bacterium
GCTGGTACAAAATGTGTACGGAAGTAGGCGACTTCTAGTTGTTGGGGTGTCGGACCGATGGCAGTACCGGGCGTTGCCATGCCTCGCGTTGTCCGGTCGATTTGCTGGATCAGTTCACGGATTTTTATAATCCGATCAGGGAAGTCCACCACCAGCACCGCACGGGCCGAGGGCAAGGGCCGAACCTGCCCGCGAGGCGTGCTCATCAACCTGGCTGCCTCGACAATCTCGTTTACGTCGGCCGCCCCGACGGGGATTGTCTCCGAGGCAAAGAAGGGATTGATCTGGCCAAGATCTTCCATTCGGCTGACGACGAGGCTCTTCCCAACAGGCCGATAGGCGTAGCCATTGGAAATGAGGATCGAATCCAAAATCTCGCGGAGCGGTGCGTCTTTGAACACACCGTTGACCTCTCCCTCGACCTTGCCAGCGACGATATTGATTTCCCACAGTTCACTAATAGTGAACAGCGCTCCCTCAAGCGTCGAGCTACGGAGCGTCAGGTCTCCATGCCGATCGAGTTGTTTGAGCAAGTGGCTAGAGTTAGCCGCCGAATCGGCTACCGCATCGGCATGGACGGGCACTGCCGTTAAGAGCAAGGCTAGCGCAATCCTCCCTGCGATCCCTGCACCGATAGGTACCAATCGCAGACCGCCAGAATCTTGGTGTGGACATTTTCGCATGAGGTCTTCCTTGACCGATTCGCTTGAAGCCTTCCTGGCCTCGTAATTTCACTTCAACTGATCTTCTTAGGCGGCGCTAAAGCGAAGTACCAGAGGTTGAGATCCAGTTGTATTTGAGTTCGACTCCGCCCGGTGGGGCGTAGGCTGATGCTGTTCGTGTGTTTGACGCGGCGGTCGGCGTCGAGGGTGCGGAGTAAAGCATGGATTTCAGGTGTTGTGCCCGTCACGGAGAGCGTTACGCTGCGGGTTTCTAAATCAAAGGGAGAGGCGTCTTGGGGGGCCAGTTTCTTGGGGGCCTCGGCTAGGGGCGAATCTTTCAAAGCCCAGCGACGGTGCTGCGGGGTAGCTAAATCGACGCGTCTCACTTGGCAGCCCGCTTGCCGGGCCGCCTCGACCAACCAGCGACGAAACTCCGTAATGTGCTCTTCGTCCACTTCCCGTTGGGTGAGAGTGGCCAGTTCGTTCTCCTTCTCTTGAACCAGGGCTTCGTACTGCGGGAGGACGGCCACCGTCTCCGTAGCACTCTCCCTGTGTTCCTCTAAATCGGCACGTTCAGCACGAGCCGCAAGAAGCACATCGGCTTGCGGGAGGATGGTCAGCAGGGCAATCAGGAACGTAACGCCTGTAACGATTAGCCAGCGATGCGGACCGTTACAAATACGTTCGAGCGGATTTTCGTTCATGATAGCATCCTAGTTTGCTGGCATTGCTGGCGTTAGGTTAAGGTGGATATCGAAGCTTGTGGCGGGCCCCTGGGGGGTTTGTGCGATGCCGGTCCCACGGAGGGCGATTTTGTCGAAGCCGGGCACCTGCTCCAAGTGGTGAACAAAGTCATAGATGCCCCCTTCGGTGTAGCTGACGCCACTCAGTTCGATCGAGGAGTCGCTATTGAGGCGTAACTGTTGGAGCCAGACATCGGAAGGCAAACAATGAGCAAAACGCGTGACCAACGGGTCAAGCGACCGTTGAGGGGTTTGGTTAACCAAATTGGTGAGATGCTCAATTTCAATCCCCGCTTTACGGAGCCGGGTGCTCAATTGCTGGCCACGCCGTTCAAGTGGTCTGAGTTCACTCACCTCCTGACGCAGCGCGGAAAGTTCAATTTTTTGTTCGAAATTAAAAACGGCTAAACTGGCAGCCATTAGTAGCGTGGCGGCAAGGGGCACACTTGCTCGAAGAAGGAAAGGTTTAATCGGCGTCTTCGCGTTAGCATGGATTTCGTCCATGAGATTCGGGCTCACACTATCGCCGTCAAAACGCCCGCGCAGAGCCAAGCCTAGGGCGGCCCCCATTTCAGCCGTTGGTGGGGCATCCGTTTGCCGGTCCCATATCTCGTCGATACGCTGCATGGGCAGCACACCTATCGTTAGGGGGATCTTCGTCTCTGCGTTGGTCCGCGCTACTTCGTCCGGTTCCCCAACGAGCCACAAGCGGTCCAAATCCATATTGCCGAGGCCATATTGCCGTTGGCAATAGCGCTGGAGTCGAGTGTGGTGGCTGTCCACCACCTTGCCGAGTGTGCTAAGCGTTGCATCCGAGGAGGGGCGGTATTCCAGCAGTAGCTGACCACTTCGGCTCACGCCGATCTCAAATTGCTCTTCGTCAAGTTGGGCAAGAATAACCGGGTCGCCATTGGGTTCGAGCTGATGATGGAGCCGACTCAGTGCGATCAGTGCCGACTCTACCACATTGACAACCAAGCCAGCCGATTCAGCCGCGGCGACAAGCAACCGGAGCGTCTGTTCATTGGCGACGGTTACCAGCGCATGTTCATGCCGTGCGTCGATCGCTTTGCGACCGACAGCCGTCGTCTTGGATCCTGGTCCGAGAGAAAGATAAAGTTGGCTCCGCTCTTCAAACAGTTTGATTTCTTCTTCGACACGTGTCGTTGCACCGGAGGTAGCACGGTTGACGCAAAGCGTACTACTAATGGCGAACGAGACTTGGCAACCTGAGAGTCGGTCTTCGGCAACAATCGACTTGAGGGCCGCCGTAAGTTCTGCCTCCCCCTGTTCGCAGCGAAGGTTCGAGGCTTTGTCTCTCCAGCGAACCGTGTGCGTCTCTAGTTTGGGGGTTCCGTTTTCTTCTTCCTCGTCAATAACCAGAACAACACGCAGCACGGAGTGACAAAGCTCAATGCTTAGCCTGCGCGTATCGGCATGCCGGCGCCGCGACGCACGATTGCGGCGGTCGGAGGAAGAGCGGCGATCTTGAGTGGTAGGCATAGGAATCTCTTTCAAAGCGCGATGGTTGCTTCGACCGTCCGGGCACCCGTGCCGGCGTAGCCTGTCGAGAGGATCGTAACGTTCCCTAAGCCATCGTCGGTGGCCGTGGCTGTGTATCCTGCGGCGGGGGAAGCGGGGGGCACAACGCCGTCTGTCACCGTGCTTCGCCAATTGTTGTCTTGGAGCAGCTCGGCACACGCATGGTGGACACCAGCATTAGCCAAGTAAAGCGACTGTTCGTATTCAATTGTGTTGCGTGTCGCGGCAAGCTGGAAGAGTTCGGTATCCAGCACGTTGAGCACCAGCGAACTGACCATGAAAATCACGAACAAGCACATCAGCAGCGCGGCCCCCTGACGAGGGTTCGACCGGTGGGGGGATAAAAATCGTCTATTCAAGACACGAGTATTTACCATGACCTCAACCATACGAAAGAGGAAACGGTTCGTGTTCCGCCCGAGGGCTGGTTGGCCGTCACGACACATTGCACCATTTGGACTTTATCGACGGTGGCGGCCAAGGTCACTCCATCCGCTTGGTACGCTATGAAGGAGAGCCCCGTTATGCCCTCGGCAAGTGGCTGAGCTGTGTCACTGTTGAGTTGATAAGTGACTTGCCCAGCGGAGAGGGCCCAAGTGACCGTGTTCCCATCAGTACGAAGGATGGTCAGCGTTGAAGTGGCTGCCCCTCCTGAATCAGGTGCGATAACGGCATCGGCTTGCCGGAATGTCTGAACAATGTTCCTTAACACCGCGTTACCAGAAGCTGCCACGTTAAGGTCCGCTTCATGGGCCTGCCAAGCGGCATAGCTCGAGCGCAAAACCACCATTGAGGATGCCATTAGCATCGCCGAAATCGATAGCGCCGTCATCATCTCAAGGAGAGTGAAGCCGCAGCGCGCGTCGGTAGTGGTAGGGCGATAGCTCACAGCCGTTAGGGGGTTAGCACTTCGTAAGTGATGAACTTGCCGATTTTTGTGTGGTAGACGCAGCTTAGTTCGTTGGAATCAAGGGCGTCGTTGCCGTCGGCGTCGTAATAGATTGTGGTCCTGAGGTCCATCAAAAAGTTGGTGATGCCACCATCGGAAGGACTGTCGGAGCAGATGGTCGAATAGCGAATGTTGGCCCAGCCATCAGCCGCATAATCGCCGGAAAAACTGCCGGTGGTCCAGCTATCAGCGATCATCGCCATCCGTTGCTCAAGTTGCGAAGCTCCGTAGCTGGCAAGCAACTGCCGTTGGTCGGTCTCGGTGCTCAAATCCATGCCATCGCGCATCAGCTCGAGGGCAGAGACGAGCGTCACCCCCATCAGTGCCGTCGCAGCCACTAACTCCAGCAGCGAAAAGCCGCTAGGCGTAGTTGAAGGACGGCGGGAGAGTGGTTTTCCAGACATACGCAACCTTAGCTCCCAGAGAGCGAACGTCAACGTAATCTCAATTTTAGATGCAGGCGAGCGGTGGGGCGTCAGCCCCCCGATAGTAGGGGTGGCACCGCTGCCATCGGGGGGCTGACGCTCCGCCGATCGCCTACAACTCGATTAGTTGGCGATGCGTGTAACGACCACACTGCCAGGGGCTGCATAGACTTGCAGGTTCCAATACCAGCCGGGCGCATCGATACGAAGCGTACCACCACCGGACGGGGCAATAAGCTGTCCTGTGGGGTCGAACTCCCACCGATTGGCGGGGGCAGTGACGCTCACATCATCAGGAACAACAACCGTTAGCTCGGTCGTCTCATCTCCCCCCGCACCGGCCCTAATAACATTCCACCGAGAAACCGAGCCACCACTGACCGTTAGCAAAACGGCGGCGTTCACCCCCTCAGCAATCGCTTGGCGCCGGGCGAGTTGGAGACCCAAGGCCAGTTTACGCGTGAATCCTTCGCCTTGAGTCACTCCGAGCGAATTATGACCGAATCGGGAAATCCCAAGCCCCGCTACGAGGCCAATGATCACGATCACCGCTGTCATCTCCAAAAGCGAGAACGCACGCCGCTCACAAGGAGGGCGTGCGTTGCTCCGCTTAGGATAACGATTGGATTCAGAGAACACGATTCGTTGTCGTGTTAAGCGCGTAGGCACTGTTATCGACCGGGTTCGTCGGCAAACCTTCGGGGAAGTAATTCACATCCGCACCAATGTCACTCAAGTTGGCGGCAGGCCAGCTCCCTTCATTGATGTAGTAGCGCTCAACGGCGGCATTGATCGTTGCCTTGTGATGGGCCATGACCTTGGCTTTGGCTGTATCACTGGACGAAGTGACGCGGGGGACAATGATCGCGGCAATGATGCCGAGGATCGTGACAACCGCAAGCAACTCCATCAGTGAGAAGCCCTGGCGGCGATTGGGGGGACGGTTCATAGGACTTTTCCTCATAGCGGAGATGGCTCTGCGGCCGACATGGTGAATCATCAACTCATGGTTCCTGGGGAAGCAGTAGAGCCGATAACGTAATTGGTTTGCACAACTCTAGGACACCGTTTTTGGCCATTGTGGATAACCGAAGAAAAACAGGTTGTTTTTTTGAGTACCGACAGGATGTTTTAGTGGCTATGCCCAACGACTTTGCCGAATGAATCAATTGTGTAGGTTGTGCCATCGACCGGACAGGTGGGCACGCTCTCGGGAAAGTAGTTCAGGTCGGCACCGATATCGACAAGATTGGTCGCGGGCCAGCTTCCGCTCATTCGGTACCAAAGGCGGCACTGGAGTTCTATTTCAGCCTGATTGATGTGGCAACTTGTCGCCTTGCCCTTGTCAAAGGCTCCCGTCGTACGGGGCAAGGCAATCGCTGCTAGAACTCCGAGAATCGTTACCGCGGAAAGCAGTTCAAGCAGGCTAAGTGCTTTTCGGCAGCGGGAGGGCGGTAGCCTCGATCCGTAGGCGAGCGGGGTTGCGTTAGCTCCCCGATGGCAGCGGGGCCACCTCTGCCATCGGGGGGCTGACGCCCGCACCGCTCGCCTTGTAGGGTCTCGCTTAGTAAGGACCATGTTTCTACCCCACCGTATTGATCATGTCGAACATGGGCAAGTAAATCGCGAGCAAGATCGTTGCTACGGCAAAAGCGAGCGAAATGGTGAGGACGGGCTCAATGACACCGATCGCCAGATCGCTTTTGCGTCTCACTTCATCCTGGAGGTGGATGCGGATATGCTGCGTCGCCCGGGTTAGTTTGCCTGTTTGCTCTCCAACGATAATGAGCTGGCTTACCATGGGAGGAAACAGACTCGTATGGCGTTCGACCTCTCGGCTAAACTTCTCACCCTGCTGCACCGCCCGACGAAGGTCATTGACGCCCGCCTTCATGGCACGATTATTAACCGAGTCAGCCGCCTCTTCAAGTGATTCGGCCAAAGTGAATCCGGCCTCCATGAGGCTACCGATCACTTCCATTAGTTGCAGTAGGGCAATGTCCCGGAGCCAGGGGCCAACGAGAGGCAGCTTCAAAACGCGTTCATCCAATTTCTGGGCGAATTGATCGTTGCGGCGAAGTTGTTTTAGAAGGAATGCACAGGAAACAACCATCAGAGCGATGGCCCACCAGTAGCCCTGGATAATTGAGCCAAGGGTAATCATCGCCTGCGTCACCCCAGGCAAAGGGACGTTCGCCGATTGGTAGGTTTCTTCAAAGACAGGCACGACATAAGCAAGCAAGAAACCGACGACGCCAGACCCAACCGTCAGTAAAGTCGCTGGATAAGCGAGCTTTTTAGTAATGTCTTCGCGAATCTTGCCGGAGTTCTCACGTTGATCGGCGATTTGGGAAAGTGTTTCGGGGAGGGTTCCCGAACGTTCACCGACACGGATTTGACTGATCGTTAAATTATCAAAAGAGGAGCCAATTTTCGTTAGCGCATTGCTAAAACTGTCGCCACTTTCAATTCGTCGGCGGAGCGTCTTCAGCAAATCACGACGCTTCTCTAGCGACCGTTCCTCCGCCATTGCACCGATTGCCTTCGGCAGGGAAACGCCGTTTTCACAGAGCGTTGCTAGATTCCTCAGAACAAAAGTTACTTCGTCCTTGGTGAATTGTCCGCTTGCTGAACGATTGAAGAACGATATCTTCTTGTCCTTGCCACCCTTCTTTGCATTGCTTTGCGGAGCACTGCCGAAGGTACTAGCGGGACGAAGTCTTTTCTTAGTGGTTGATCGCATGGGCTGGCTCCTAACTTGAGATCTTGTAGAAGACCTCTTCGAGCGAGGTAAGCCCCGCGTAGACTTGTTCCATACCTGCCGTTGCGAGGTCGGTCATCCCTTCACTCATCGCGATTTGCCGAAGGTGGGAGTGAGGTTCGCCCTTCTCGACCGCCTCGGCCAGCGCTGGGGTCATCACCATAATCTCATAAATGGGAAGACGCCCTGCGTAGCCCGTCCCGAGACATTTTTTACAGCCACGCCCCTGATGGAACACGGCACCTTTCGGCACGGGCTTGTCACCCGTCATTTTCTTGAGCAATTGTTCGTTGGGCTTGGTCGTGACGCGACACTCAGGACAAATCCGCCGGAGCAAACGCTGGGCAACCGAGCCGAGCAACGAGCCGGCGATCTTAAAATTATCGACCCCAAGATCGTTAAGTCGTGCGACCGACCCGACCGAGTCGTTCGTATGCAGTGTGCTAATGAGCAAATGCCCCGTCAGTGCCGCTTGAACAGCGGTTGTGGCGGTTTCACGGTCACGAATTTCACCGAGCATGATCACATCGGGGTCTTGCCGCATGATGTACTTCAGTGCGTTGGCAAAACCGAGGCCATGGTCGTTGTCCGAAGCAACTTGGTTGACCCCCGTCAGACGGTATTCGACCGGGTCTTCCACGGTAACGATATTGCGGTTCACCGCATTGAGCTTGGACAGAACGGAGTACATCGTTGTACTTTTTCCGGAACCTGTCGGGCCGGTCACGACGAGCATTCCGTACGGCTTGTCAATCAGCGACTGGATTGTCTTGAGGTCCTTCTCATTCATACCCAGGTTGCGCAGCTCGAACAGTTTGCCCCCCTCGTCAAGAAGTCGCATCACGACCTTCTCGCCTCCGACGGTTGGAATCGTACTAACGCGGAAGTTCACCCGTGCGCCCGCTTCGGTGATCGTAAGCCGACCATCTTGCGGACGACGATTTTCGGTCGTATCCATGTCGGCCATGACCTTGATCCGAGCGACGACGGCTTCTTCCGTATGGTTGGGGATGGTCATCACCGCCTGGAGTTCGCCATCCACGCGATAGCGAACCCGCATTTCAGGCACGTGGGGCTCAAGATGAATATCACTGCAATTGGCATTGATGGCTCCCATGAGAATCGAACGAACGAGCCTCACCACGGGAGCCTGCTCTTCTTCCGTAACGATCTCTTCGGTAAGGTCTTCCTCGGTCGCCCCCTCAGCCGATTCGAGGTCGGCCATTTTCATGTCAACAATCGTTTGCCGAGCAACCATGCGGTCGTCGAACCCACGATCTAGGGCCGCCAGCACGGCGTTATCCAGCGCTACGACGGGATCAACGTGGTAGCCTGTGATGAGTTCCGTCTCGCTGATCGTATCGATATCGTCGGGAGCAACCATCGCCAACTGCAAGGTTCCCCCATCGATGCCGACGGGCACACAAACACGATCCCGAGCAAGGTCCTCTGGCAAGAGACGCGAGATTTGTGGGTTGATTGCCTGGGGGACCAAGTCGAAGTAGGGGACGCTGTATTGAAGCGAAAGTGCTTCCCCAAGCTGATCGAGTGAAATCAGATTCCGCCTAAGCAAAATCTGGCCCAGCATACCCCGCTCCGAACCCTGCGCAGCAAGGGCCGCTTCGAGTTGGTTCGAGGTGATAAGCCCCTGGTCTACAAGAATGTCGCCGAGGCGAGCCATAAAAATCGAAGGTGTAAAAGGGTAGCTGTGCCGTCGTATTGAATCGGCTTAGTTGGCTGAATCTTCGGTGGATGCGGAGACGAGACGCCTGAGTTTTCTTTCTAAGACCAGAGGATCAAACGGCGTGACGAGGAACTCATCTGCCCCAGCATTGAACGCTTTTTGGACGTCTTCCAGTTCGGCATTCGGCGAAAGCAACAGAACCGGGATACTAGCGGTACGGACTTCGTTGCTAAGCCGATCGATCATTTCCAGGCCATTCATATCGGGCAGGTAGTGACCAATCAGCACCACGTCGGGCAGCTTATCCATGAGCCACGACAAAGCCGCTTCCCCCGACCCGAAGGCTATCACTTGGTGTCCGAGCAATTCGAGCCGGAACGCAGTGATATCACGCAGGGTGGCGTCTTCCTCGACGAGCAGGATTTTTCTTATGGGAACGTCCATTGGTGAGTTCTTAATAACGTGCAGACAGTTAACGCAGCCGCTTCTGCAAAATTGTAGAAAGGCTAGCAATACATAGCTTGCCCTTGGGTGTAGTCAACCACACGCCGATTTAAGAGGCCCTTTCAATCCAAACAATCGGCGCAAACAAACGCCGCTGTCGCCAGGAAAGCAACAGCGGCGAGGAATTTTAGTAGGGTTCCCCGTTGGGGCTTTAGAGAGCACCCACCGGGGCGGTGGCTTGATACAGCGCTTCCAGCACATCGCGCCGCGAAACAAGACCTGCCAATTTGCCTTCTTGAACGACTGGCAGACGGTGGACTCGATGGACAATGAATTGGTCAGCGATCTTATTGACCGGCGAAGAGGCATCCACGGTCAACACTTCGCTTGTCATGTGCTCAGCGACCGTCTGGTTGGCGATCTCGTGGTCGTAGGCAAGCGCCAGAAGAGCAAACTCGGTTAGAATGCCAACCAAATGGCCTTCGGAATCCACCACCGGAAAACCACTAATGCGACGGGCTACCAAGAGCTCGATGGCATCACGGATCGTCGACTCGGGGTGAATCGTTACGATCTCCGTGGACATAATTTGTTCAGCAGTCAGCATGGCGGGATCCTTTGTCCGATAAGGTATTCGGGGGAGTGGTTCATCGAGCGAAGCCACGCTCGTAGGCATCGTAAACTTAGTTCACATCCCCCAAGAGGTCGGGAAAGAGTCCCCAGGAATGTGGATCAACGCATAGAGGTGGAGTGGGTGTTGCCGGTGTAATCGGAAAAACCCGCTCTTACTTTGGTGCCTGCGCTAGCCGCCCTACTCTCGCGTCCCCATCTGGGGCGTCCACGATGGTCCATCCTGGCCGAAAGCCCCAACTAGAAAATCGAACCAAAGCAACCCGTCTTCAACGCGGTGATAAAAACCTGCCGTGAAAAGAATGGAATACCAAAGGGCATCAGCGTTCATTAGCGCGTATTAGTGGTTTTGCTTTTCGTAGTTCCATCGTTCCTTTGTGGTTCAGCTTTTTATGCCGTGATCTTACCGACTCGCCAATTGTCGAGGCCCGCGTCGGTGAGTTGCTTTTCGATGCTGTCGGCGAAGTGTTCGCTGACAACCAGCGCTAGTCCGAGGCCCATGTTGAAGACGCGAGCCATTTCTTCCGGTGCGACATTGCCCAATTTTTGCAGCCACTGGAACACGGGCAACACGGGCCAGCTATCGGCGTGTACCTCAAGCTTCAGGCCCTTGGGAAGAATGCGTTCGAGGTTCTCTTGGAGTCCGCCCCCCGTAATGTGGGCAATCCCGTGGACCACCTGCTTCTTACGGTAATGCCCCAGCACTTGGCGGATCGGTTTGACATAGATGCAGGTCGGTTCGATCATCAAATCGGCGACGGTTGCCCCGTCGCATTCGGCGACCGTGTCGGTCATCGAAAGACCGCCTGCCTCGAACACAATCTTGCGGGCGAGGCTATAGCCGTTCGAGTGGAGACCGCTCGAAGCGACGCCCAGCACCACATCACCGGGGCCAATTTTTGAGCCATCGATCAGCCGGTTCCGTTCGACCACGCCCACCGAAAAGCCAGCAAGATCGTAATCGTCGGCTCCATACAAGTCGGGCATGATCGCCGTCTCGCCACCGATCAACGCCGAGTCCGCTTGCAGGCAGCCATCGCTGATACCCGAAACGACTTGTTCGAGCCGCTCCGGATCGTCCCGGCCCATTGCGATGTAATCCAAGAAGAATAGGGGTTCGGCACCACAGCACAGGGCGTCGTTCGCGCACATGGCCACGAGATCAATCCCCACCGTATCGTGGCGCCCCGCCAGTTGGGCGACTTTTAATTTGGTGCCGACCCCGTCGGTACAAGAAACGAGCACGGGGTCTTTGTACTGCCGGGCGAACAGCTTGCCCGCAAAATCAAGCCGAAACAGCCCTGCGAACCCGCCATCGAGCGGCATCACGCGCGGCGTGTGCGTCCGCTTCATCAGCCGCGGCAGCCGCGACATCGATTCTTGGTAAACGTCGAGATCGACGCCGGCATCTTTGTAGGTGAGTGAGGTCATTTGATAGGACAATCTATCGGCGAGGAGGCACGATTGTCAATTCTTCGTCTCGCGCAGAGACGCGGAGTCGCAGAGGAAGGAAGGGAAGAATTAGACGCGGATCGCCGCGGATTTAAGAAGTCCCCCTCCCCCAATTTTGGGGGAGGGGCTGGGCTGGGGGCTTAGAGGGCTAAACTAAGAGGATGAACGCCCCCCTACCAACGAACCCCTGAAAGGCAAAGCCACCTTCACGTTCTGGCTACTCGTCGCGTTGCTGTTGCTCGTGGTGGCACCCGAGGTTTCCAAACGCATCGTCTCGCACAACGTCGCCTAAGTCCTCTATCTGCAAAGGCTTGGGCGATTTTTGATAGCGAAACTTATCCAACGGGACGCAAAGTGGCGGACGAAGAGATGCGAAGTGTGCGACTGAAACGAAATGATTTTCATGGCGATTGGAACTGTGAAATTCATCCGCACAAAAAACTCAATGCAGGTAAGTTATTTACGAACGAGTCCTAACTGCACGTCCCAAAACCTTTAGGCATTTTGGTCTTTCTCGACCGCTGGACACCTCCTGATAGGTTCTGGGGTAGGCTCTAAGTAATCAAATCCACGCCCTTGGCACGCAGTTTTTGTATGTGTGGCTTATCGATGATTTGGAACGGATCGACGAGCGAGAGCCAATCTTCGCCCCGTTGTTCGATTTTTGAGTCGATGATCGGGCCCAGACGGTGTGAGGCGAGCTGCAAGTATTTCATCTGCTCCGGATCAAGGCCCATGATACGAGCGATGGTGGCGTCGAGCGCCGGTAGGTTCGCACCGACGGCGACGAGGCCCATGGGCTTCATGCTGCCAAGGATCGGGCCGTCGCCCTCCATGCAGTCGATGCCGTCGATAATGCCGACCAATCGTGGCAGCGTGGCATTGATGTCGGCCACCGTTTGCGGGATGCCGTGGTGGTGCAGCACGTTTTTGGGCCAACCGTACTTGATGCCTGGGATCACGCCGTAGAGGTTTTTCATCGAGAGCGTCGCGCCGACCCAATGGTGCGTTTTCATTTTGGGCATCGAAACAACAAGGTCTGCCGTGACAACACTCTCGGGCAAGTAAATCCCTTTGAGTTTGCTGAACTTGCCGCGGTTCCGACGCCAAGCGACCCGTTCGTAGTTGAGGTCGGCAAACTGCAAACCGCCATCGGCCAGCACTTCGCCCACGCCCGACGCAATGAGGGCCATCTCCGTATCCCGCACATGGCCGGGGCCTTCGCCTACGATCACCTCAGCTCCCCAGGTACGAAAAACCTCGGCAGCGGCAACGACCATCGCGGGGTGGGTCGTCATGTGAGGGATCAGCCGCGTTGGTTCGACCAAGTTCGGCTTAAGAAGAACCCGTTTTCCCTCCATGTTTTTGCTATGGATACCAACCGCAAGTAAACCGTCACGGATGGTTTTTACAAGCGAGCCATCGTATTTTTGATTCTTGGCAACAAAAACGCTGGCCGAGGAATTGACCAACTTCGAGCCGACAAGCCCGGCAGCCGCCAATCCGCCGGCAGCAAGGGTGCCTAGGATTGCCGTACGTCGGTCGATCTTGAGAGAGAACGAATCGTTGTTCATGGCAGCGCTCCTTCGATTGCATTGGCGGCCATTGCAACGAGAGCGCGTTTATAGACGTTGCCCCCTTTCTCCGTTCGTTGCCAAGCGTCGCCGAGCCTTGTCGTAAAAAGATCGACCGGGCGGCCATTCGCGGCAAGTCCGAGGATGGCGTAACAAAGCGAAGCGGTGCCCGTCGGTTCTAAGGCGGCGGTGGCAAGATAATCGAGCGTCCGCTTGTAACGATCGTTCTCGATACTTTCGTCTGCCAAGGCCATGGCAAGGATACCGGTCGGCTGCACGTGGGCCAAAAGCTCTTGGCCTAACACAATGGTGTTGCCGTAGTTTGCCCCACCACTTGGCAAAAGCCGATCGATGAGCATTCGGACCCCTTCTTTCTGACGAGGGTGGTCGCTGAAACCGGCTTCCCGAAGACCGAGTACGAAGAACGCCGTCGGCTCGAGCCAGGAGTACGTGGCGACGGCCCACGACCAGCCTGAGATCGTTGGATCATCGGCCGTGTCGTCGCTTTTGATTCCCTGCCATGGTTTTTGAGCCAGCGCCCAATCGGCAGCTCGCTTGGTACGATCGCCGTACTTTTGACGATCGATCTTTGACCAAGCGAGCAGGGCCAAGCTGGTTGGCCAAGCGGGTGTCGGATCGTCAGCCGTCACGCCGACCGAGCCGTCTTTCGCTTGGATCGAAGCGAGCCAATCGGCCCCCTGCTTGGCCGCGTGGAACTTTCCCGCATCGCTCAGGGCAATCGATGCCCAAGCGATCGGCTCCGAAGCCGCAGGGCTGCCGGCATGGTAACCGCCAATTGGCTCAGCAAGAAGGCGAGCGATTGCCGCATCGCGAATGGCGATGGCATTGGTGAGCGGCGGTGACGAAACGGTGGGGGGCATTGTTTTAGTAAACGGCAGCAGGAAAAGGGGACTAGCACCGAGCGTATTATGGTTTGCAGTGGGTTTTCATCATTGCCGGCATCGGAGTCCGTCCCCTTCTATCGACTCCGTCTTTATTTCTTCGCTAAAACCTACCCGACGCACGCTTGTCGCGCCGGGTGAACTAGGTTTGAGTGAAGCAGAACGAGAAAAACTCTTGGCAGCCAGACCAAAACTCGGGTTTTTTCCGCTCTTCAGATTTTTCCTCAAGTTTACTTGACTCAGGCAAAATCTGACATAGGTTTCTAGTGAAGGCGAAGGAGACCGCAACCACGCGGAGTGCTTCGCCCCCTTATCCCACCACTTTTCCCCACCCTTTAGATGCAATCCGAGATACCGCAAGGTGTCACGGCTTAAACGAGCAAGAGCTCGCTGCGTTATCTCCACGAGAAAGGCAAACCTGATGCAAATCAGGGGCGCAAAACCCAGGGCCCTCTCTTAATGGAAAGGGTAGCCAGATTACCGAATGGAACCGCCGGTCGCTATTTTAAGCGTCTTGCAAGAATGGAAACACCCTTTCAGAGTGACACGCAAATCGTTTGAAACCGGCTAAACACGACGCCTGGCGGGCTCGCCTCGGATAATACCGAGGGTCGTGAATTAGCCAATTACCTGGGGCACTGAAAGCCCCTGTTACTAGCAGGGTGCCACCTTTTGCGAGGTGGAACCTAAACAACCGGAGAAGCACCTATGAAGAAGTTCACCCAGAAGATCCAACGGTTCCTTGCCTCGGAAGATGGCCCCACGGCTGTTGAGTACGCGGTGATGTTGGCCCTGATCGTGATTGTCTGTCTGACAGCCATCACGTCCATCGGTACCAACGCGTCGGCAACGTTTACGGACGTCGCCGGTCAGCTCGGCTCGTAAGCCGAACTCAACGCTGCGGCTATCGGCACTCTGCTAGCCCTTACCGCGACAACCCAACCCCCGATCGACGCCCGCTGGCGTCGATCGGGTTTTTTTATGCCTCCAGGGGTTTTATTTGTAACGATTAGGGCGACCGGGCGGAACGGAACGCCAGGTTTCAGGGCAGAGTTTTTTTTCCTCACGCTTCGGCCCCTCGAGCGTGGGCTAAGTTTAGGAGCCGTCAGGCCCGCTGCCTTTGCCGTGCCGACGATGCTTTCACCCGCTCACACCCCACGCCCCGATAGCACCGATGTTTGATTACACACAATTGGCCGACGCCGTTGTCACGAACTGGCCCGTTTGGTTCGTTACCATCACCCTGGTTGTCGCCGCTATTATCGACGGACGGGAACTCAAGGTTCCCAACTGGATTACGTTCCCCATGGTTGCTAGCGGCTGGGTTTACAGCGCTACGCTGAGCGCCTATCCCGGGTGGGAAGGCCTCGTTTACAGCTTGATCGGCACGGCGATTGGCCTCGGCTTGCTGCTACCGGCCTACGCCATTGGAGGCATGGGAGCTGGTGACGTGAAGCTGATGGCTGGCATTGGAGCATGGCTCTGGGGCACGGTGACGGCCTACGCCTTTGCTGTTTCGGCTGTTGTTGGAGGCGTGATTGCTATCGGAATGATCCTTTGGCAAAAACGTTGGGACAAACACCAGGGCCAATTTTGGTTCATTCTTAACGAAATTATGACGGTCAAAGACCCCGAAAAGCTTGCTGAGATTGCTGCTGATCGGAAGCCGACGATGATGCTTCTCCCCTACGGCATTCCGATGGCCATTGGCTCGATCGCCTACTTTGCCTGGGCCGGGATGTTGGTCTGAGAAACTCACACGTACAAGCGACTGGAGGCTGAAGAAAGGGAAAGCTGTCGAGCGAGGCCAAACGGCCACGACTCCGGCCCCCCCTCTCCAGCCTCTGGTCTGATTTTTATTCCTGGACCGGAAAGGCCGGTTCTGCCGAAGTATCCGACGAGGCCTGCCGCGTAGGCGGGTCTCTAAATCATCAGCGGTAGGTTTCGTTCGCATCTCTCCTTGGGGTGCCAGCAACTGACCGTGGGGAAAGAAAAAAAGAATGCGACCCAAATCACTCATACTACTAGTTCTTGCGCTCGGGTGCGGCTTGGCGGCGTCGATAGGCATTAGCCAGGTCATGGACGCCAATGCCAAGAACTCAGGCCCAAAGCTCGAAACGACGCCGATCTACATCGCCCTGCATAACATCAACTTGGGCGATCCGATCAATGCTAGCATGATCGCCCTTGAGGAATGGCCTGCCGAGAAAGCCCCGAAAGGTTCGATTGGCTCACTGGAAGACCTTGAAGGTCGTCGCCCTCGCACGACGATCATCGCAGGCACGCCGATTCTTGAAGCCCAGTTGCTTGCCGTTGGCGAGTTTGCGGATCCGATCGTCAACATTCCAGACGGTTTCCGGCTATCCACCATCTCGGTCAACGCTGAAAAGAGTGCCGCTGGCTTGCTAAGCCCAGGCGACCGTGTGGATATCCAGCTTTTCGTTTCGGCGAATGCTCGTGCTGGCATTCCTCAGGCAAAGACCAAGGTCATTCTACAGAACATTCGTGTCTTTGCCGTCGAGCAAGCCGTTCAGCGAAGTGCTGA
>JAJRUA010000392.1 GCA_024278035.1 Planctomycetota bacterium
CAACAAAACGGTGCCGCCATGCATCAATCGGTTTGCCCTGGTCTCGAATGCCGTATCCGTGCCCGCCTTCAGTATACACAAATGATGTACATGCGGCACCCGCTGCCTTGTAGGCTGCAGCAAGCCGCCGCGTATTCTCGACGAGCACGCCCGTATCGTCTTCCGCATGGCAAATAAACGCGGGAGGAGTTCTTGCGTTCACATGTAGTTCATTCGAGTATAGTTTGATTTGTTCGCTCGTGGGATCGTCGCCCAAGAGAAGACGCTGGTAGCCTGTTCCTGAAACTTCTGCCTGAAGTGAAACAAGTGGGTAAGCAAGCCCTAGGAAATCGGGGCGACAGCCAAACCGCTCGACAGGATCTTTGGACGAAGGAACTCCGGCGTCGTAATGAGTTGCAAGCGTCGAGGCAACGTGCCCGCCTGCAGAAAAACCGAAGACCCCGATTCGTGTCGGATCGATTTCCCACTTTTTGGCACGCGCACGCACCAACCGTAGGGCTCGCCGAGCGTCCGCAGCCATCGCCGAAATGCCGTAGAAATTTTTTTCTGATTTGGCCGTACGAAATTTAAGCACAATTCCGACAATTCCATGCGTGTTGAGAAAGCGAGCAAAATCGTTGCCTTCCTTATCGATGACAATCCGAGTGAATCCGCCGCCAGGACAAATCACCATCGCTGCCCGTAGTTCTCTCGAGGGATTCTTCGGAAGATGTACCGTGATGGTCGGCTGATGAACGTTCGAGATACTTCGATCGACGCGTCCTTTTTCTTTGCCTCGCTCGACGGTGATTTCCGACTCGGTGATACCTTCAGAACCCGGGGCTAGCCCTTGCCAAATCGGAAGTTCAAACGGCTCGCCAGATAAATTTCGACTCCAAGGAGACGAAGGGCTTTGCGCAGGTTGCGTGTTGAATTGAATCTCCTCGGCCCTGCTCGTGGCAGAAATTGCCACCGAAATCGCCCAACTCAATAAAACAGGCCAAAGGGCAATGGCCCAATGAATCGGCCACTTTCGGTTCGGACGGTTGAAAGAATAAATCATTAACGTATGGGGTGAAATTAGAAAGGTGGGCTATCCAAACAGTTTGGCAATCGGTTGGCCCCTGTCGGTGATAGGAACCGGGCGGTCCCCGGCATAGAGGTTCTTGCGATAATCGATACCGGCCGCAGCAAGGATGGTGGCAAAGAAGTCAGGTACGCTGACAGGTTTGGAAACGGCTTCCTTTGCAAGTTCATCGGTTTCGCCCCACGCTCCGCAATGCGAGAGACCGCCACCGGCAAGGACGCAGGTAAAGGCCGATCCCTGATGGCCGCGACCACCGCCGCTGTCGAACTCCGGAGGACGACCAAATTCAGTGGTGATCACGATTAGCGTTTTGTCGAGCATGCGTTTTTCTTTCAAATCGTCAATCAATGTCGCTACGGCCGTATCAAGTTCCTGGATGAGCTTGTGCTGCTGCAGGATGCCTTCATTATGTACGTCCCATCCCGCGCCATTCAAAAAATTGAGGTTGTGGGAGACTTCAATAAATCGAACGCCGCGTTGGACGAGTCGGCGGCTGAGAAGACAACGTTGACCGAACTCGCCACCGTACCGTGTTCGCAAATCGGCCGGTTCTTGATCTAGCTGAAAAACTTGGTTGAACTCGGGGCCGCTTAACTTCAGACTTTGATCGATGGTATCATCGTAATCGAGCAATCGCGATTCGCTGGTCACTTTGGCGTTTCTGCGTAATGTTGCAAGAAATGACTCTCGCCGCGACTGTCGTGCTGGTGTAATACTGGCAGGACGCGACAGCCCGGCCGGTCCTCGGCTGGTGTCCGTCAAGTAGAGGTAGCTATGGCGGGCTCCGAGGAACCCAGGACCTCGAGTGATATTGGGATAGCCAATTAAAACATACGACGGAACCCCCTCGGCTGCCGCGCCTCGCTCGTGAGCAACTAGCGAGCCGAGAGAGGGGTAAGTCACCGTACCGCTGATCATTCGACCGGTGTGCATTCGGTTTGTGGCAGCCGCATGTTCGTCGATCACATCGTGATGTACGGTTCGTACCGCTGTTACCTGATCCATCATGGGGGCCAAGTGTTTTAGGTGTTCGCACAGGCGGACTCCAGGAACTGAAGTTTCAATCGACTCGTAATACGAGCCGGCAAGGTTCTTTGCCGGGTCCCCTTTTCCTTTTGGGTCAAACGTGTCGATCTGCCCCATGCCCCCGCCTAGCCAAATTGAGATCACATGTTCGGCTTTGCCTTGGATCAGCGTCTCGTGAGATTCTGCAAGACTAGAGTTTGGTATTGCGAGTCCGCAGGCGAGGGCCGCGCCGGCAGCAAGGCACTCGCGACGATTGATGACAATTGGACCGTTCATGTTTTTGTGCTCCTGACGGTTGGTTACGATAGGTAGTACGGTGTGGTCTGATAATTGAGCACTATGGCTCACGGCATCCAAGCAAATTCGCGGTGATTGACTAGGCTCCAGATGAGATCTTCGTAAAGCTCACGCCACTCGAGTTCCAGACGTGGATCGGGTGGTGGTCCTTGTTGGACTCGACGTCCTACTTCTTCCTGAATTGTGTTGGCATCTGCTTGCTGATGGTTGAACCAGGTCACTAGCGGTAACGGCGGTTGCTCCCGTGGCGGCTTGATTTTGTCTGCGGGAACTAGCCGCTCATGGAACCCCTCGGCAAGTGCCGAGACAAATGTCGCTTGTTCGTCAGGTTTCGGTCGACGAGTCAGCACTCGGAGAAACACGGCATTCACCAGAACTTCGGGCGATGTCGCGTCGACTGCCAGTTGGGCCAGTTCGCTATTGTAGGCGGCTTGGGTGAGAGTCCTCGAAATCGCGCCGTTGGCAAGCATTCCCGGCTGCAAGACATTGGGTTCGACATCCCGCTCGTTGATCGGTTTCTGGCGAGAGCCCGTCCAGCCGAAGGCTTGCAGGACATCGGTAACCGCTCGGGCGCGAGGCAGCGAGAGGCTCGGGCGATCTCGCTCATTGCTTAGGCTGGCAAACATCCACGCGCGACTCGGATGTCCTAGCGTTAGTCGATTGCTGATGGGACGCCGGCCATCGTGCACAAACGTCAATTCCTCTACCTCCATCGGCTTGCCCATCGACACATGGAGCGAATCAACAATTTGTTCGGCAGTCAGACGGCGAGGCTCAGGAGCATTGAAAAAACGAAGTTCCGGAGCCGCATCGAGATTCTTCCCCGTGGCTTCGCGCTGATACATTTGCGATGTGACGATCAACCGAATTACATGCTTGACATCGTAGTCGTGGGAGATCAACTGTTGGGCCAGCCAATCGAGTAGCTCAGGATGACTTGCCGTACGGCCTTCCCAATCGTGGATCGGCTCGATGAGTCCCGCGCCAATCAGACGTTTCCAGATGCGATTCACGACAACACGAGAAAAACGCAGGTTTTGTGGAGCTGTGATGAACGCAGCAAGGCGTTCTCGTGTATCCTCCGGCTGCATCATCAGCCGGTTGATGTCGGCGCTGTCTGCTGCGATCCCCGTAACCTCGGCGAACGGCCACTCAGGGGTGATCGGTTCGTCTGGCTTCAATGTTACTCGGATCAGCGATTCGCGTACCTTTTTCTCAAAGAAGGCATCTGGAACGCGGCTTGTCTCCGGCACGGTGACTGCTTTGCGTTCGAGCATGGCGGCAAGCGAATAGAGATCGCGTTGGGACGTGCTGTGATAGGGCGAATCGTGGCAGCGGGCACATTGTAGCTCGATCCCCAAAAATGCCGACGCAACGATGTGTCCTTTGGCTGCGAAGGGAGCGTCATTTTCTCCCGCTAGCGCAAATCCCGCGCTGCCTCCTTCATGCAAACTGCCTCGCATCAGTATCAGCTCGGTCACCATCCGGTCTAATGGCTTATTGTCCCGCAGTGCATCGTAGAGGAACCAGCGGAAGGGGCCGGTGCTGTTAAGCGACGCGTTCAAGAGCGTCGGGTTTTCTGCCAGCAGATCGAGCCAGTAGCTCATCCACTGATCGACACAGCGGTCATCGCTGAGTAGCCGGTCGATTAAATGTTCTCGTTTGTCGGGATTGGTATCTGTAAAAAACGCGTTGGCTTCCATGGTGGTGGGAGGAACTCCCACCATGTCGAGAAAAATACGACGAAGAAACTTTTCGTCTTCTACGACTGTCGCAATCGCTACCTCGGATTCGGAAACTGGCGGTGCAGGCCAGTCGGCACCCGATTGAATCCACTCCTCCAGGATAGCGATCTGCTCGTCGCTCAATCCGCTGCCCGTGGGTGGCATTCGCATGTCTTCATCGTCGTCGCGAATGCGCTCGATCAATTCACTTGCATCAATATCGCCAGGAACGATTGCTGGCACCTCGGAATCTCCACCTTGGATAGCGAGGTCGCGTGAATTAAGGCGCAACCCTCCCTTATCTTTTTCTCCATGACAACGGAAGCATTCCTCACGTAATATTGGCAAGACCTTTGAATGAAAATTTTTCGTGATTTTTTCTTCATACTTTGACGATTCCTTGAGGGCCTGTTCGATTTTTGCGGCAATAGCAATATCGATCGGGTGATCGTTCGGGTTGCTTACGCCTGAGAGGGAGGGGATGGCTGGCGCGGGGTGTTGCCGGACCCAGTCGCGTGCTGCCTTGTGTCGCCGCTTCCAAAAGTCGTCTTGAGAGTTTGCCGCCTTGCGACGCGTCTGGTCATCATAGTTGGACAAGGAGGACTCAATTCCTGCGAGCACCCTTTCGACGCTCGCATCGGTCAGCGGCAAATTTTGCCTTGCCGAGGCTCCTCCGAAGGGTTGCAACACTTGATACGACTCTCCATCTTCCGTCTGTACGGCGACACAGACTTCGCCTGTTTCTGTTCGGATGTTCTTACTGCCGACATCACCGACGATTAGTTCTAGCACTACGCGACAACGTCGCGGCTGGCGATCGCCCGTCACAGCAGAACTCATCTCGCCGAAAACTTCCTGTTGGTGATAGGCATGGGCACGCAGCCCAGGCAGGGGCGGCTTTGCGATCGGTGTCATCGGTTCTTCGCCACTGGGAGATTGTTTGATATCGGCTTCGGTTTTCGCAACAAGAACACCGTCAACCCACAAACGACTTAGTCCTCGAGCCCGCAACAAGAAATGCAGGTTCCCCGGCGGCAATTTGACCTCTGCCGCCATACGAACCAACAGCGGAGCTTTCCAGCTTGAACGAATTCCCCATTCGTCGTACCGAAGTGGAATCCGCGGCAACAGAAACTCGTCTCCTAGCCAACGAGCCGTTTCGTCCGGCCACGTTTCTCCTTCGCTCAACCAGCGTTGGTGGGATGGCAACCCTTCGGAGAATGTCACGAGCACACGACCTTTGGGTAAGTCGCCCAGTTCGGGCATCACTTCCGGCAGCGGATGGAAAACACGAGGTCCTCCCTTGCGGCGAAATCGCGCGGCAATGACTTGGTCATCCAGCAAGGTTCGATGGATCGCAACGGCATCGAGCCACCCATTAAAACTGTTTGCCGAACTGCCCGCTCGCGACGACCCGATCCAAACCGCGTCGTTGTCCACAACCGGCGGCTTCTTTGTTGCGCCTCCCATGTCCCACGCTCCGGAAGTTGGCTGACCATCAATCCAACCACGAATCGAATCGGGCTCGCCAAAACGATACGCCACGGCAACATGGTGCCATCCGGAAGCTACGTCGAATCCAGCCTCCGACGTCCAACGATGCCAATGCGAATCTCCCGCACCCGGCGCTGTTGCAAATAGAAAACTGAGTTTTGGTGTGCCTTGGACGCCAACTATGCGTAACGCCCAATTCTGATTGTCACGAGCAAATCGCGGCGAGCCTGTGCGTCCCTTGCCGATCACGTACCTCGGATGACGGCCTTGAAGACGGCCCTGAAGGCCACTTTGGAGGCCCTCTTGAAGACCATCAAGTTTGACCCAGGCCTCCAGCGTAATGGTGTCGTCGTTGGTGAAATCGAAGGGGCTGTTTGCTCCCGCATCAGGCACCGAAAGATGGGCTCCCTTTCCATCGAATTGCACTGCCGTGTTACTCTTGGACAAGTCTGGGAACTCCGGCGGCCGGGGCCCAGGTTGATCTCGCCGAACACCAGCATGCGACTTGAGTGGTGTGAGTTCTTCTGCACCAAAATCCCAATGTGCAGCGAGTGACGCATCGTCAGCCCACAGGCGGGCTGCCTGCAAAGCTACGAAAGTCATCGTGAATATGGCCAATCTCCAACGCATATTTCAGACTCCGAAAAATTTGATTATAACAGCAAACCCTCTGCGTATCTGAGCCAGGCGAACTGCAAAGTCATTTGGACGAAATTTTTGAACCACTACGAAGCAACGAAACTACGGAAAATGGCCATAGTTTCGTCGTGGTTCATTTTTTGGTTTTGTGTTGATTTTGTTACTGATTTTTGACTTTGCAACTCTCCTGTGTATCTGATTTTTGAATCCGCCTAGCAGACGACTACTTCCTACAGATTAACATTGCCATCATCGCGGCTGGCAGAATTCCTATGCACTTCGATATCGATATCGTAACTCAGCGATTCAACATGTCCATCGCAAAAAGCTATGTGCCAAGCACGCGGAATCGGCTGCTTAGAAAATGACTCAGAACACAACAATTGACAGTTGCTCGTGGGCCGTCCATTACGGCAGTGTAAGCTTGAAATCGGCTTCTTTTGTTCCTTCGGCAGGCACTGAAAAAGTCAGCTGGCTACGATAGTTATAACGATGAGGGACTCGCTCGACGATAGGCCCAGCGTCTCCGTCTCCAGCAGGTGCCGATTCGGGGCTGTACGAATAGATCCTGACTTTGTGAGTGCCAACGACTGCTCCCGGGTCATCATGGATAGTCGTCAAGCTGAAGTGCCCATTCTCATCGGCTCGCCCAGTCGATCCGGGGCCAACATTGGGATTATCGCCCCCAACTGGCTGGAAATTAACGATTGCTCCGCTAAGTGGCTCATTATCCAGGGTTACGATGCCAGAGACTTGCGCGGTCGGGTATTTACTAGAAGAACCGCAACCGACCCCGCACGGCATCATGCAAATGAGTATCAACAGACTTACAGCACGTCCCAAAACCTTTTGAAAGCACAGGCTTTCTCGGCCGCTGGGCGCTTTCACGAGGGTCCTGAGATAGGCTCTTAGAGAAACTTTTTTCATGAGATCAACTGCCGGGCAATGTTTGCACTTCCTCATTCTGAATTGTTGCCGAAGCAACAAACAATTCCATGTCGACGTCAGGACTGATGCTGTGAACCGAGCCATCGCAAAACACGAACTGAACCACTCCGCCACTATGCATGCTGCCCCAGCCCCGTTTACATGTCTGGGAGCCTCCTCCGCCAATGGTTTGACATTTCTCGAAGTCGGGAAGCAAGGTGCGACTTTCAAAAAACGCACTGGATTGATTGTACGAAGTGTAAGCATACGCCCACAGGGTACGCCGATCTTGTCGGGTAAGCGTGTGGTATTCACCTACCAAAAACGTATTGGATGTCCCATCCGTTATCTGCCTCAATTCAACTGGCTGAAGAAATTGGATGGGATCCGTAATTGTGCCTTTCAGTGGGATATTGTGCATCGCTCCTCGCCACTCAGGAAGTACGAGATCCGGAACTTTATGCACATCAGGGTTGTCCCAGTAATGATCCCCACCAGCTCCCAGGGAATGTCCAGACATTGCACGATAAGAGCCGGGAGCCCATTGCCATAAACTTCCAGGCCCCGTCTCAGGCCTTGCAAGTTCATTCAGGTTGATATCGCTAGGACACAGGTAGGCCGAGATAAAAGTTTCCCGTAGTATTTTGTTATCCGTAAAGTGCGATAGCTGGAGCTCCGGGTTCCAGAGATCATAAACGGTCGTTTGTTCCAAAAAAGGTAGAATATCGACCGACCAAGTAGAAAAGTAAGGCCCGATACGAGCCAAATTTTTCGTCGTGCTGCCCGCAGGCAATTTGCCGCGAGACTGCTCGTAGTTCAGGACTGCCAAACCGACCTGCTTGAGATTGCTACTACATTGGATTCGTCGGGCCGCTTCGCGAGCCGCCTGAACCGCCGGCAAAAGCAAAGCGACGAGAACGCCGATAATTGCGATCACCACCAACAGTTCAACGAGGGTAAACGCCTTTTTGAGGGTTGCAAGATTTTTGGATGTGACCAAAGACATTACGTTTACTCCTAAGGACTAGTGATCTCAATAACCTTCGAAAAGCCAGCTCCTGCCAGCTCTGAGCTTTGAATCCGCCTAGCAGACGACTACTTCCTACCGATTAACATTGCCATCATCGCGGCTGGCGCTGTTCCTATGTACTTCGATATCGATGTCGTAACTCAGCGATTCAACATGTCCATCGCAAAAAGCTATGTGCCAAGCACTTGGATGTGCGCTACCAAAAATACTGAGTCCCTCGTCAATCGCAGGCTCTCCATTCGGGCCTGGCCCAGACCCATCGGATCGCGGGAGCCTATCCGCGGTGCGGTAATTGTCATTATTTGCCCCAGTACACCAGGTTTCGTTGTCGCCTTTGTACTCAGATGTCTCGTAATGGTCGGCGTTCATGTAGCCTTCGCCGCAGAGGTAGGTGTTGCTTGTACCATCCGTAATGCTACGAATGGCGACTTCGCTTCGCTGGAAGCTAATACCTGAGAGGACTTGGCCAGTCGGGGCACCGCTTCCGTCAATCAAAGTACCTAACGTCCCGACGGTTTCCCAGATGGTAGTGTCTCCATTCGCAGCCGCATTCAAAACCGTATTTAAGCTACCAGGACCAAAAACATCGAAACCGACGCCAAGGTGTCCTGAATTCGCTGCGTAATCGCCGCGTCCAAGCAATAAGCTGGCTCCGAAAAACATGGCATTTTTCGAACTCGCCGAGCCTCCAGCAACGAATGTGCCTGATCGGCGCGAAGGACAATTGATCACGTTAATCGTTTGTTGGATCAGCTCTCTCGCACCTAGTAATTGAGCGGTTTCGTGAACATCTGGATTTCCATCCGATGGCAGAGCGTGTTTCACATTCTCTTCGATGAAAGGCAGGACATTGTAAATCCAGCCACCAGGCTGTTCCTTACCGAACCCTCGATCCGCATCTCCGACCCACTCGCTCCCCCAGCCACCAGTAGGAAAATGCTTAGCGACACTTTCATGGTTCATGCAGCCGAGAGCTAATTGTTTCAGATTGTTCTTACACGAATTCCGTCGAGCTGCCTCGCGAGCCGCCTGAACCGCCGGCAAAAGCAAAGCGACGAGAACGCCGATGATCGCGATCACCACCAACAGTTCA
>JAJRUA010000393.1 GCA_024278035.1 Planctomycetota bacterium
CAGCACGGGCCAGCACCAAGATGCCGGTGCCAAGCTCGTCCACTGCGCCCCGAACACCTCAGGCCGCATCATCTCCAAGAGCATCAGCAAAAACGGGGGCCGCAGCAGCTATCGGGGCCTCTGTAAAGTGGAGAAAGGGGCTATCAACTCCAAGAGCAACGTCGTTTGCGACGCTCTGATTCTCGATGCCGACAGCCGCAGCGACACCTATCCCTACATCGAAGTCGAAGAACAGCAAGTTCAGATCGAACACGAAGCCTCCGTCTCACGCATTGGCGAAGAGCAGCTCTTCTATATGATGAGCCGCGGCCTGACCGAAGCCGAAGCGAGCTCGATGATCGTCTCTGGCTTTATCGAGCCACTCGTGAAAGAACTGCCCATGGAATACGCCGTAGAAATGAACCGATTGATCGAACTGCAAATGGAAGGCAGCGTCGGCTAAGACGACGATTGGACCACGAAGTCACAAAGAACACTAAGGAAAAGAAAGGGAACCGCGAATACACGCGAATGAATGCGAATATAGAGAAGGAGCAACAACCACAAGGGTATTCGCGATTTATTCGCGTCCATTCGCGGTTCCTCTTTTTCCTTTGTGTCCTTCGTGACTTTGTGGTGAACTCTTCCCACCTAAGCGATCACCTCTATCACTATTGTAAAGACAGATGACGGCAACTGTAGAAACTGGATACGACGCTGCGGCGTTTGAGGCCCTGCTTACCGAACGCTCAAGCGAACCGGCTTGGCTCGCGGAACGTCGCCGGAAAGCGTGGGCTTCCTTCCAAGCGGCCCAATGGCCCGGCAACAAGGACGAAGAATGGATGCGGACCGATATCCGCCTCTTTAAGCTCGATCAATTCTCGCCAAAAGCCCCCGTCGAAAACGCCACCCGTGCCACGGCCCTCCTGGCCGCAGGCGTTGACCTTGCCGGACGCGTTGAATCGGTCAATGGCCGAGCGATCCACTCCGAGTTGGACTCTGAGCTAACCGAAAAAGGGGTCCTCTTCGGCAGCTTGGCACAAATGGCTACGGAAGCTGGGGATCGGCTCCAACCGTTCTTTGAACGCGAAGTCGTAAGCCCCACCTACGATCGGTTGGCGATGCTTAGCTCTGCCTGTTGGACGGGCGGCGTGGTGCTGCATGTCCCCAAGGGCGTACGACTCGAAAAACCCTTGCACGCGATCTCGCGGTTGAGTGGCAACGGTGCGGCCGATTTTTCCAAGACCATCATCGTTCTGGAAGAAGGGGCCGAAGCGACCCTGCTGATGGAGACCGCCAGCGATGACGACCTGGCGACGGGCCTCCACAACGGTTCGATTGAAATCGTCGTCGGTCGGGGTGCAAGCCTTCGTTACGTGAATCTCCAAAACTGGAATCGTCACACCTGGCACTTCGCCCATCAAAAGGCGATCGTCGAACGCGATGCCCGTTTGCAGTGGACGATCGGCGCTCTGGGGGCTCGGCTGGCTAAGGTAAACCAACAAGTGGCTCTTGCTGGCTCCGATGCTGAGGCCCAGGTCAACGGCGTGATGTTCACGCAAGGCAAACAGCACCTTTCGTACAATACCCACCAACACCATCAAGCCCCTTACTGCCGGAGCGATTTACTCTACAAAGCGGCGCTGCAAGATACGTCGCGCACGGTTTGGCGCGGAATGATTCAGGTGGACGAAGCGGGGCAGCGCACCGACGCCTACCAGCGGAACGACAACTTGATGCTCGCCAACACGGCCCGGGCCGACTCGATACCCGGCCTAGAAATCGAAGCGGACGACGTCCGTTGTACCCACGGCAGCACGAGTGGCCGCGTCGATGACGAACAGGTCTTCTACGCCATGAGTCGTGGCTACACGCGTCAAGAGGCGGTCCGTATGATTGTCACGGGCTTCTTCCAACAAGTGTTTGACCGCATCACGATCGAAAGCGTCCGAACGGCCCTTGGCGAAGCGATCGGCAAACGAGTTCAAGACTTACCCAACCAATAACCTCCTCGCCATAGCCGTGCCATCCTGGCACGGAAAGCCAACCCTTTATGTCCCAGTTCCACTCCGTCGGCAAAGTCGCCGACTATCCAGACCCCTCCTCTTCGTTCGTTGAAGTCGATGAGGAGCCGATCGTACTCATCCGCGCCGCCGGCAGTTTCTATGCCCTCGACGATGTGTGCACCCACGACGGAGGCCCCTTGAGCGATGGCCCCCTGACAACTGAAGATATAGAGTCGGCCATTGCCTGCCCAAGGCATGGGGCCAAGTTTTCGCTTTCCACCGGAGCCGCTCTCACGATGCCCGCCACACAAGCGACCCGTTCTCACGAAGTAAAAATCGAAGATGGAGAAGTCCTCGTTCGACTTTGTGACTGAAAACAAGAAGAATTAGACGCGGATGAACGCGGATGAACGCGGATTAGGCGGATAACCGCGGATTAAGAAAGGGGAATTGGAGTTCTTTCTTTATTGATTTCCGTCCTGCCTATTAAGTTCTACCTATATTTTATCGTTTTTATCCGCGGTTATCCGCCCGATCCGCGTTCATCCGCGTCTAATTCTTCTTGTTTTCAGTCACAAAGTCGAACG
>JAJRUA010000394.1 GCA_024278035.1 Planctomycetota bacterium
CCCGGATTGCTCCAGGTGGTCCAGTAGTAGATCAGCACATGCTTGCCACGGTAGGGAGCCGCGGCGAGATCAATTCGTCGCCCGTCGAGCGTTTCACCACGCAAAGGAATCGCTTTGCCGATCGATCCCAGCCGCCTCAGTGCGCCGGCAGCCTTTTTGCCCGCCAAAGTTTGCGGAAACTCCTTGGCAGCCTGGGTGTACCATTTTTCAGCCACTTTGATTTCGCCCGTGAACTCACCCGCCATGTTGCCAAGCTGAAGCATCGCATCGGCAGCGTCGGGGCTCGTGGGGAAGGCATCCACAAACGCTTCGAGGTCGGCCAGTTGGGCTTTCTGGATTTTGGAGAAGTCGGCCTTTGGATCGCGGTAGGCCAGGCCATACTTGGCCCCAAGCTGCTGATAGCGGAAGTGGGCTGCTAGGTCTTTGCCAAGCCGCTTGACACCGGGCGAACGCTCAAGGGCCGCCAGCTTGGCGATCCCCTTCTTGTAGCCATCGGTCTGCACCGCCGCGTTCAGAAGCCCCGCAAGCTGGGTGTACCATTGCCTCGCATCGGTTGGGTCCGAGCTTGAGAGAGCGAGTTTTTCTAAGACGGTAACGCGTTGGGCCGTTAGGCTCGCTCGCTGGGCCGCTGTTGCGGTGGCCGCTTGGCGGTCGAGTTTTTCGAGCTGCGACATCATCGTTTGTATTTTTTCATCGGGGGCAGCCCTCTTGGCCGACGCCGCGTAGCTTGGCACGGAAAAGACATTTGCTAGCTCGGGCCCCGAGGCTCCAACGCGCGGCGATTCGACCAATCGCCAGGCATCGCCCACCTTAAATAGCGACCCAAGCAACAGTTGTTCCGGCGCTCCGCCACTGTCAATCAGGGCCGATGTGTTTTCGTAGACCGTGATATCCTTGGTCGATCCATCGACTCCCTTGGGCAGCACACCGGGGCGCGACGCACCAAAATCAACAAAGCGGCTTTTCCTATCGATCACTTTTTGCGAACGAACCAGCGACGCAAACTCTTGGCTTGCGGCGGTGGTTTGCTTTGCGATTTTAGAAGCGAGTGTGTTGCCCACGCCGATCTGGCGAGCCTCGTTACGGGTAATTAGCAACCGCGCGAACCTTGCAGCGTCCTTCTGCTGAACTGCCAGGACAGCCTCTTCGGCAACTTCTTGCGGAGAGATTTGCTTCCAGCTATCGATCTTCCCATCTTCGTTCTTGTCGATACCCCAACGTGAGCCGCCCGTATGGAGCCAGCGATACTCGTCCGCCTTGCTGTCGAAGTCGGAATCCACATCGCGGTAAACTTCGAGGCCGTTTTGGTAGTAGCTCCAAGTGTCAACGACATTGTCCGCATTGGTGTCCGCAAATTTCCGTAGGACTTGCCCCGAGCCATCTCGGACAATCCACGAGGTGCTTTTCCCTTCACGAATCGGTTTGATCGTACAGCGGGCCACATCGGCCTTGGCCGGCTTGGCGTAATCGACGCCCGCTTGAATTGGGGCAAGCGACAAGGCTTGGCTAACCGAAGGGGCCGCCGCCGGTGGGGCCGCTATCGCCACTCCTGCCGGCGAAATGGCTAGCAAAAAAGCGAAAGCCGAAAAATCAAGAAAACGGCATACGTAGGGCGACTGTCGAAGAGTCATAGCAACGGTCCTGAGGGCATCCATGTCCGAGAAAACGATGCCGGGATTATTCCTAGCTATCGCCGCCACGTACAGACCGATTTGTCGTGATTCTGGGGTTCAAGGCTGCAAGCACCGCATCCTTCGGTCGATCCGCTACCCCAGTTCTTTCAGCCGTTCGAGCAACCGGCCTGCGGTGCCCATGGCGTGGTAGCCGCCGTCGACGTGGAGGATCTCGCCACTGATGCCGCTCGACATATCGCTTAATAGAAACGTGCCGCTCTTGCCGACCTCTTCGTGCGTGATGTTACGACCCAGCGGGGCGACCTCTTTGTACATGTCGAGCATCGCATCGACGCCCGCCCCACGGCCTGAGATTGTTTGTAGGGGGCCTGCGGAGAGGGCATTCACTCGAATCGAGCGGGGCCCCAGGTCGAACGCTAAGTAACGGACCGTCGCGTCGAGCGCCGCTTTGCAGACGCCCATCACGTTGTAGCCGGGCACCGCCTTTTCGCCACCGTAGTAGGTGAGTGTCAGGATGCTAGCGTCCGGGTTCATGTGATCCTTGAGCGCACTGGCGAGCGCCATCAGGCTGTGGACACTGATGGCCATTGCCATTTTGAACCCTTCACGGCTCGCATCGACGGTGTCGCCTTTCAGGTCTTCGGGCGGACAATAAGCGATCGAGTGCAACAGGAAGTCCAGCTTGCCGAACTCCGAATCGCATTTCTTGACCATCTCTGCGATATGCTCGTCGTTGGTCGCGTCCATCGGCAGGAGGAACTTGCAACGGGGGTTTCCGTCCGTCAGCTTCTTAATCCGCTTAAGATTCTTCTGTCGTGCGTCGTCGGGCCGGTCCGGCATGTAGGTGAAGCCACAATCGCCCCCTTCGGCCATAATTCGGTCTGAGATGGCCCAGGCGATGGATTGTTTATTGAAAACGCCTGTAATCAGGCCTTTTTTTCCTTCAAAGAGGCCAGACATGGTGGCTCCTGCGTAGCGAAAGGGTCATATTTGTCGAGATTCTAACCCCGTAATACTACCAATAGGTCGGACAGCAGGGCAGGGGAGTGCAACAAAAGGCGAGCGGCGGGGCGTCAGCCCCCTGATAACAGCCGGCCCGAAAAAGGGGACCGGCTCCGATGTTTTGGAAAGAAAACCTTGATATATTTGTCTTGTGGCGAGGTGCCTGTCCACTTTTTCGGGCCGGCTGATAAGGCAAGGTTATACCTACGAAGCTAGTATCGGTAGGCTTACGCCCACCGCTCGCCTTCCGCTACGATGCGGTCATCATGACATCTTCCGATCTCGCTGAACTACCCGCCCGACTGCTAGCTGCCCTGGCTGTTTGTGAGACGCTGCCCGATTTTGATCGGCTGGCACTCGACGCGGTGGCGGACGTTTCGGGCGCTAAGCGAGTCGCCCTTTGGCGACCGACGTTGCCCGATTGGACTCCGCTCGCCTCTCGGCCTGCGATTCGACGGGGATCGCCCCCTGCGGCAGTGGTTGAAGCGCTGGACTCGGAGGCAACCGCCCAAATGCAAGGTTGGTCTGCCGTCAACTTCCCGGTGGCCAACACGCCCGTGCCCAATACAGCAGGGCAGGGGGATGTGCTAGCGATTGAGGCGTTGATGGACCCAGCAACCCTTGGCGAGTTGGCCGCCCTCTATGCGGCCGCTCGGGGCATTGTCCGGCGGACAGCTCAGGATCGGCGACGGGCCGAACGAGCCGATGAGCTTCTGGCGATCTCGCTCACCTGGAGTGAAACCAACGACACGATTGCCCTTCTGGAACAAATGGCCGAAGCGGCATCGCGGCTGTTCGGAGCGGACCGGGCGACCGTTTTTTTATGGGACCGTGCAGCCAAGCAACTGGTGGGTCGGCCCGCGCTCGGGTTGCCTGACAATCGGTTAGTGATTGGTGACGATGTTGGCATCGTTGGCCGAGTCGTGCAAAGTGGAAAGCCCTTGCGAGTTTCGACGGACAACGCTGTGGAAGAGCAGGTGGACCGGACGACCGACGCCGTCACGGGGTATCAAACCGAGTCGCTCGTTTGTGTTCCCTTGGAGACTCCTGGCGGCGAACGCCTTGGTGCTTTTGAGCTGCTTAACAAGAAGTTGGGCGATTTTAGCGAGGACGACGAGCGAGGGCTTACGGAGTTTGCCCGGTTTGCGGCAGTCGCTTTGGCAAATGCCCAGCAAGTAGAAGAGCTGATCGAACGGCGTGATACGCTGGTCGATGAGGCGGCGAGTGGCGTACAATTGCTGGGCGAATCGCCCGTGATCGTCGCCCTCCGTTCAACGATCGCACGGGCCGCCGACGCCGACTTGGCGGTGCTCGTTCTTGGTGAAACGGCACCGGCAAAGAGGTGGTTGCCCAATCGCTTCACTTTCAAAGCCGGCGGCGTGCCGAGCCACTTATCGCGGTCAACTGCGCCGCTCTCGCCGAGTCGCTGCTCGAAAGCGAACTCTTCGGCCATGAGGCGGGCGCGTTCACCGGAGCCAACGAAACGAGGGCCGGCAAGTTCGAGCTCGCCGATGGCGGCACGCTCCTTTTGGATGAAGTCGGCGATATGAGCCTTGCTGGCCAGTCGAAGCTGCTTCGGGTACTCGAAGACAAAACGGTCGTTCGCGTCGGCGGCTCCGAGGGACGGCAGGTGGATGTCCGTGTCGTGGCGGCCACCAATTGTGATCTACTGGCACGGGTACGAGAAAAAAAGTTCCGTGAAGACCTTTACTACCGTCTTCATGTCGTGTCGCTTGAACTTCCGCCGCTCAGGGATCGAGGCGAGGATGTCCTCCTGCTGGGCGAGTTTTTTTTGCAGTCCTTCTGCAAAAAGCGAGGCCGCAAGCCGCCCCGTTTTTCCGCCGGTGCACGACGGCGGCTGCTGGCCCATCCCTGGCCTGGCAATGTGCGTGAGTTGCGTAACCTAATGGAACGAATCGCTTATCTCACCGACGATTCGCTCGTGAAACCCGAAGAGCTGGGGCTCATCACGCCCAGTGGCGACGAGGCCGATCTGTTGCTCGACCCCACGCTTGCCGGTGCTACCCAGCAGTTCCAACGCGACCACATCACCCAAGCGGTCGACCGAGCACGGGGCAACGTTTCTGCCGCCGCCCGAAAGCTCGGCCTGCACCGATCGAACCTCTACCGCAAGATGGACCAACTGGGGATGAAGGTAGACGAAGAAGATTGAAATTGAACCGCGGTAGGAAGATTGAACTATGACAGAAGGTGAAAGAATCGCTTGCGCGTAGTCCCCCTCCCATAACCCCTCCCCCAAAAATGGGGGAGGGGGGGACTACGCGTAAGCCGATCCAACGCGGCATAACAGAAACGGCTTGTGGTACGAAATCGGCGTCGGAGGCGCCTCCCACAGCCAATCGTTCCGCCTGTGGTTCAGATTCTGTTCAGATTCTTAAGAACCCACGAGCGATACCGCCTCGGTGACGACATCCATGATTTTATCCATCTCGGCGATCGTGATCGACAGCGGCGGCATGACATAGATTAGGTCCGGTTTTGCACGAAGCCAGACGCCACGTTCCAGCGCATGGCGGGCCATGCGGCGGCCCAAGGATTCCTCATCAAGGAAGCCGGTGCCGCTTGCTTCGAGATCAAAGGCACCGATGAGCCCGCATTGGCGGACGTTTTTGACGGCGGGATGAGAGGCCAAGTCGTTTAGCCGTTTTTCTAAATGGGCGATCTTCGGCGTAAGGCCTTCGATTACTTTCTCTTCCTCTAAAACATCAAGGCACGCCATAGCGGCGGCGGAGGCAAGCGGGTTGCCGCTGAACGTGTGCCCGTGCCAGAAGGTGCGGTCTTCGTCGGACGAGCGATTGATGAACGCATCGTAAATCTGTGGCGTCGTGAGCGTCACGGCCATCGGCAAGTAGCCCCCCGTAAGACCTTTGGCCAGGCAAAGGAAGTCGGGGACGACGTTCTCGTGCTCACAAGCGAAGAGTTTTCCTGTCTTGCCGAAGCCGACGGCAACTTCATCGGCGATGAGCAGCACGTTGTACTTGTGGGTAAGCTCGCGAAGTCCGGCAAGAAAACCGGGCGGGTGCATTAGCATTCCTGCCGCACACTGCACAAGCGGTTCGATGATAACGGCGGCGATCGTGTCCGCTTGTTCGGCCAGCACCTTCTCAACACGAGCAAGGCCCGCTTCGCAAACGTGGTCGGGAGAAAGTCCCCCTTCCCCCCTGGGGGGAGGGGTTAGGGGAGGGGGCGAATCATGTACCAGGGTTCCTTCCCCCTCCCCTAGCCCCTCCCCCAAAGGGGGGGAGGGGGATTCTTTTACGTTGCGCGAATCGGGCGGCTCAACTCGAACCACTTCGCATAGCAGCGGATCGAACACTTCGTGGTACCGGCCGATGCCGCCGACCGCTGTCGCACCAATCGTATCCCCGTGGTAAGCATCCTGAAAGCAAAGGAACTTAGTCTTAGCAGGTTGCGGATACTCCGCTTGCTGACAGTACTGAAACGCTTGCTTCATAGCGATTTCAATCGCCGAGGAGCCATCGCTTGAGAAAAAGACCTTCTCCAGATCCCCCGGTGCTAGGTCGGTAAGTCGCTTGGCAAGCCGTACCGTCACATCGGCCCCCATCCCCAGGCTTGTGCAGTGGGCGACCCGGCCAAGCTGTTCGGTGATTGCCGCATTGATCCGCGGGTGGTTATGCCCGATCGTGTTGCACCACATGCTACTTGCCGCATCGAGATAAGCCCGGCCCTCGACATTGTAAAGCGTCGCCCCCTCGGCCCGATGAATGAGCAGTGATTCGTAATCGCCCATCGGCGTAAACGAATGCCAATAATGGCGTTGGTCCCATTCGCGAAGTTGTTCGTTGGTACACATAGTCAAGAGAGGGAACCACAACGGAACGAAGGAACTACGAAAAAAGGGCAACTGCTAATACGTGCTGGATGAACCGCTAATAGTAGAGAATTATCGTTTTTTAGCGTTCATTAGCGGTTCTCCTTTCCTTTTTTCCGTTCGTCGTTCCGTTTTTCCGTCGAGGTTCAATTTTAGAGGGAAGCGATCAATTCGAGACAAATCGCGCGGACGCGGGCCGGATCGGCGTTGGGGTTTTTCTTCTTGGCTTGGCCGATGAGGGAGCCAACCGCTTGTTGTTTGCCCCCTTGCACGTCGGCTACGATTTTGGGGTTCGAAGCAAGTAGCTCTTTACAGATTTCGATCAACTCCGATTCATCGACGGCCGTGATGCCAAGCTTGTCCATGGCCCC
>JAJRUA010000040.1 GCA_024278035.1 Planctomycetota bacterium
CCGATCGACACGCCTCAGGCAAAACGGGCATCGTCGGCCACTCTGGCCTGCGCGATGGTGAGGTTCTTGATCTGGGGCATCTCAAGTGCATTGATACCTACTGCTACGGCGGCGGTTGGCTCACGGCGTACGACGTGATTAGTGGTGAAGTTTGGCAAGCTTCGTTAGGCGGAGAAATGGCAAGCCAGCGGCGTTAGCCGCCGGTGGATTCGCGAACCACTGTCTCCGGTCGCTTACGCTTACGGCTCGCCTAAACGAAGAACACGGTCGGCCAGTTCCGCCGCTTCATCACTACGATGGGTGACAACGATCATCGCAACGCCCGTCTGTTGCCGAATCTCTTGGAGAGCCGTAACGATCTCTGTACGGAGCGCGTCGTCCAGAGCGGTGAGTGGTTCATCAAGACAAAGGACGACCGGATCGGCAGCAAGGGCTCGGCCGATCGCCACTCGCTGGGCTTCGCCGCCGCTGAGGGTTTCGGGAAGACGGTCCAGTCGAGACGCGATTCGCAAGAGTTCCGCCAGTTCTTGAACACGGGTTGCCGTTTCCTCCGCATTGGCTCCGCGCACTTCAAGGGCAAACCCCAATTGTTGTCGGACGGTCATTGTCGGAAAGAGTGCCAAATCTTGGGGGACATAACCAATGCGGCGGCTGGCGGGGGGGGCGTAGGTTACGTCGTCGCCGGCGATCCTCAGCCGACCAACTGAGGGGACGCGGAGTCCACAAAACGATTCGAGCAAAGTTGTTTTCCCCGAACCGCTGCGGCCCTGAATCGCAAGGCTTTCCCCCGCTGAGACTTGTAAGTCGATGGGACCGAGATGGAAATCACCCAGTTGGATTTCATACTGTTCCGCTTGGATGGCGATGCTCGATGAGTCGAACTGCACGTCCCGACACCATCTGGCGCTTCGGTCTTTCTCGACCGATGGATACTTTCGGATCGGTTCTGGGGTAGGCTCTAAGAAAGAGTCCATGCTAGATTCCCCTGCCAAAGCCGGCGATGCGAACCAAGATCAATACCGTTGCTGCAAGCAAGACCATGCCGACACTCACGGCAAGCGCCGCTTCAAGATCGCCTGCTTGCATTTCTAAGTAGACGGTCGTCGGCAAAACTTCGGTCCGCATTCGTGTTGAACCGGCGAAGACAAGCACCGGCCCGAACTCCCCAAGCGCCCGAGTCCAACCAAGGGCCGCTGCACCGGCCATGCCTCGCCGTGCTTGTGGCAGGGTCACTCGCCAGAACGCTTGCCACCGACTTGCACCGAGCGTCAGGGCGACTTGCTCATGCCGCACGGGGATTTGGTCAAACGTCACCCGCATCATTCGCACAGCAAGGGCCGCGACCACGGTAAATTGCGCAAGCACAATAGCAGGCGTCTGAAAAACGACTCGGTCAGCGATGCCTCTCAGCGGTCCCCATTGAAAGAGAATCAACAAGCTAAAACCAACGACCACCGGTGGCAAGACGATTGGCATTTCCAGCAAAGTTTCTATGGCGGCCAACGCCCAGCGTCGCCAACCTGCTGCCGCTTCCCCATGCTCACTACGCGATAGCAAATACCCCAGCGGCACGGCGACCCCCAGGGCAAGCAGTGTCGAGAGAAAGGACGATGCCAAACTTAGCCGCAAGGCATGGGCGATTTCGGGTCGCTGAAAGGCTTGCCACAAGAGGGCGGGGCTCGTCCGAGCGATGTCTGCCCACAAAAGGGCCGCGACGAGCAGCACGTAGACGCCCCCCAACGCCATCATGGCTGCCCAAAAGGGGGCATCCGATCGGCAACGTTGAGCAGAAAGAGACGGTGTGGGCATCGGGGTGGGCATCGTGAAACAGTAAAAAGGTGGTAAAATCCCCGTGAACTGGCCTATTCTAACAAAAGTCCGCCCCCAAGAGGCAGTATTTGGCGAAGACTTCGCTTAGGAGGGGCTGTCCTCGGCGGCAACCGTGGTAGGATGATGGCGAACAATCGGCTCCGCGTCTTTTTCCAATACACATGTCTCTTTTTCAATACAAAAACAGGTAGACCCGTGATGAAATGCCCCCCCCAAAATTATCTGCCGCTTATTGGTGGACTTCTAGTGCTCACTTCGCTCGGCTGTGGCAAAGCGATTCAAGCTCCGAAGCTGGACCCCGCCGTCTTTCCGAAGGCTATTTCAAAGATTGAAATCGTTACGAACGAAGTTTTGACGGCGTTTGCCGAGGGAAGGCCCAAGGATGCGGACGCTCCACTCCACACGATCGATAAGGTACTCAACAGCGCAAAAACTCTTGCGGATGTTGCCGGTCTCTCAGGCGACCAGAAGGCTTCGCTTACGGGTTCGCTCGATTCTTTGATGAAAGGCTTCGGCGAGTTGCACGAACCAATGCACGGAGAAGAGTTCCCTGAAGATTTTGATTTCGCACCGATCAAGGAAAAGCTCGAATCGGGCCTTGTAAGTTTGCGCGAATCGTTGCCCGCACCGATTGCGGAGGAAGTCGCCAAGCTCGTTGAGAAGGCATCGGCTGCGGCTGCGGCTGCGGCATCGGCTACGAAGCCTTCTGAAGAAGATTCCGATGAAGGGGCGGAAGGTCATGATGACAGTGACCACGATGGTCACGACCATGATGATGAACCGTCAGCAGAGGATGCCTCTTAACGGCCGGTATAAAATCGCGTGCCAGCAGACTTAGGCGAGCGGCAGTTGAAAATAGACCTGTAAGGAACCGGAGCTAGCGCCCCACGGCTAATCCCATCAGCCGCGGGCGCGCTAGCGTCCGGTTTTCTGTTGGTAAAATTCGCACTTGCCGCTCGCCCTACTTCAGCTTCTTTAGGACGCCACCCTTTTTTTGCGCTGATTTTGTTTCCACGACAGGAGGGAAACCGTTCAACTGTCGCCAGATTTCAAACCACAACGGTACCTGCTCCAACAGGACGATGCCCTTGGTCTGAACGCCCTGTCGTAAGAAGCGATCGATGGGCCAGTCGGCGTCGTCTGGAGCGGGACGGATTAAAATACGAAACTGGCCTTTGCCGTTGTCGGTGGAATCCACCACAGCGACTTCGCCGCCGAAGGTGTTGACCGCAATCGATGGCCAGCCAGCCAATTGAATCCCGGGCCAACCTTCAAACTGAAGCCGCACATGTTGCCCTGGCTCGACCCAGGAGGCATCGTTGCCATTCAACCATATCTCGACGGCCCGATCCGTCGTATCGGGAACCAACGTGAAGAGCGAGTCTCCCTGTTTGACAATTGCTCCTTGTTGAAAGGTCTCTAGCTTAAAAATAAACCCTTCCCAGGGGGCAACCACAACTTGGCTTTGCTGTTGGGTCCGCTTTACTTTCAACGCAACTAAGGCCTTCTCCGTCTTTGCTACGTCCCCCTGGGCTTTGCGTAGCTGAGCCATCGCCGAGTCTATCTTCGCTTGTGCCTCGCGTTCTTTTGCAGCGAGTTCGTTTTCCTTAGCGTTAACGCCGTTCTGTGCTGAAGCGATGTAGGCTCGTGCCTGTTCGACCTTGGCCAGCGCTTCCTGCCGCTTACGCTGAGCAACCTGTCGCTTGAAAGTCGAGGCCAACCCATCTTTTGCGAGACTGTCTTGCCGCTCGTAGTCCGCTTCGACCTGTAGGAGAGCGGCAACGACCGCTTCAAGATTTTGCTCTTCCGCCCTGAGTTTCTGCTCGGCCATCTTGACGTATTCTTCGGCAGCAGCAACCGTTTCCTTACGCACGATGTGGAACGATTCGACCTGCGATTCGTACGCACTGGAAACTTTTTTTGTCGCCTCTAACTCTCGTTCGGTAGCCGCGACTTGCTCCTGTAGGCGAGCCAGCAGGTCAGGGTCCAAGTCTCGAATCTCAACAATCATCTGCCCCTGCTCGACCCGAACGCCTTCGCGGATATCATCGGCCCAGCGTGCGACACGTCCTGAGATCGGTGCCTGAACGATTTGCCGACGTTGCAGCGGCGCATAGGCCACCACGCGCCCTCGGCCTTGGACGAATTGCTGCCAGGGCATGATTAACGTGAAAAGGATAATCGCCAGCAGCAGCCATCCGAGCCACTTGGCCATCCGGCGTGCCCATCGCGACGATCTTGCTATCCTCAATGCGGGAAAGAGTTCTTCAAATTCAAGAAGCTGCTTCGATGTTGCGGATTTTTTGTCTTTCCAAACCATGATTAGGCCTCTTCGTTCTTCAAGTCGTTGGACGGCGATGGTTTCCCAACCAAGTTGAAAATACGATCGCACCGTTCAAGGATTTGACGGCGTCCACTAAAAACAATCAGGGTCCAGGGAGCCTCTTCTCCGGATAAAAAATCGATCAGATTCAGAGCCTGATCGTCCGGCAGGGCATCCAGCAGTCCGTCGATAACCAGCAGGCGAGGACGGGCCGCTATGGCACGGGCAAGAACCAATCGGCGCAACTGGGTTTCTGAGAGGGGGGATCCGTTGGCGGTCAACTGCGTTTCTAAACCCAGTGGCAACAGAAAGACCTCATCCAGCAAACCAACTTTTTGCAAAAAATCGTGGGCGTCAGTGGAATCGACTTCAAAGCGATCCAATTGCACGTTCTCGGCGATTGTTCCCTCGATCACTTCGACAGAACCGACTAACGCGACGTGCTTCCGGAAAATATCAGGTCGCAAAGTATCGCTGTCCACACCATCCAGCTCGATGTTTCCGGAAGTGGCCTTCCTGAGACCAAACAGCAACTCTGCCAGCGTTGTTTTTCCACAACCGGGAGCCCCGCAAATCCCCACGCTCTTGCCCGGCTCAACCAGCAGGCTCACCTTATTCAAGACCGTGGGGCCATCGGGGTACCCATAACCGACCTCACGAAGATTCAGCTCGATACCGTCGCTTCCCGGCAAAGAGAGCAGGCCATCCTTGCGCTCCAGAGGCAAGTCAAACAACATGCCCAACTTATCGACGGATGCCATCAAGTCATAAAAACCTTCCAAGTGTTTGCCCATCTTGGTCACCGAGCCAAGTATCATTGCGACAATTAGTTCAGCCGCGACAAGTTGCCCCAGCGATAGCTGGCCCAGGATAACCAGGTAGCCACCCACGGCAAGAAAAACAGCGCTACCAGTCGCATAGAGCCCCAGGTTAAAGAGAATTTGTCGGAAAAAGATTCGGAAATGTGCCTGTCGGGCTGCTAAATACTCTCGGGCGATGCGATCGGCGTGCCCCGAAGAAAAGTCGTTACCCCCTCGGTGTTTGAGAGTGTTATTGCAACGAGCCAAACCTTCTAGCCAAGCCGCCATCGTGTATTTGATCTTCGACTCTTTGATGCTGCTGGAGACGCCCCCTCGGCCCAACACGAAGAGACTGAACAGGATCAAAGTCAACAGGATAAGGTCTACCCCTAGCAGCAGGGGATGGAACATCGCTAGCACCACCATACCGACGACAGCCACCATCATCAGGGCGAGGGCATCCAGCAAAAGGGTTGCCACAACTTTCTGAACCGTAACGATATCAAAGAAACGGTTCACCAATTCGGGGGCAAAGTGCGAGTCGAGCGCGTCGCGCTGTATCCGGGGCAACCGATAGGCCAAGTCTCCGGCGATGCGCACGAAGAGCCGCCTTTGGATCAATTCAACGACATACCATTCCACAGCTTGAACGATGGCAGAAAAAGCAAGGAAGGCAAACAGGATCAATGCCAGCACAATGATCGGCTGTAAAAAGCGACCAAAGGCAACCGTCGAGACAAGCATCTCGACGGCCAGCGGCGTCGCAAGAGCCAACATGCCTACGAACAGAGCGTAGATCAGCACGACTTGGATATCGGAGCGTTCCGCGGCCAGCATGATTCTGAGGCGGGCTAGCGGCTTCATCGGTCGGCCCGCTCGCGATGGCTGACAAGTGGTGGCCGACTCGACAGCCACCCAAATCAACAACTCATCCTCAGACGGGTTCCCCATCAAGGCGTACAACTCCGAGCGAGAGACCCAGCGACCATCGGGGCCCGTCTCGGGCGTTACGACGTGAAATTTCTGTCGGCGTTGTCCATGGATAATTAACCAGGGATGCGACGGGTCGGGCGAATGAACCGCCAGAGCTTTTTCTCGCACTCCTTGCAGGGCCTGAGAGAGTGTCAATTCGACCACACGAACCCGCAATCCCACGCTAGTGCCCGCCTCGATGAGCCATTTCCACCAGCGATTTTTCTCGCTTCCAGGCCAGCCTTGCTGTGCCTCCTGCAAAGCGCGCTTAGCGACGACAGGGTCAAAAGCGACATGGCATTCCGCTGCTAGTCGCTCCAGCAATTCCGCGAACTTCTGATTCGTTATCGCCTGTTGTTCCATCACGGGGAAGCACCTTCCGAGTTAACACCTAAGGCGAGCGCCGCCCGATAATCCGCCTGAGCTTGGAAATAGTCCAGTTGTGATTCCAAGACCGTTTTAGCCGCACCGGCGGTGGTCAGTTCTCGCAAGTTAACCAGCAACAAATTACTCTCTCCCAGATCAAATTTACGCCGTTCGGCCCGCTCCATCGTGCGGGCCAATTCCAAACTTTCTTGAGCTTTGACAATGCGATCATAGGTGGCCAATAGCGCTGCGTAAACCTGTTGAACATCCGTCGCGATCTTGTCTCGGGTAAAGTCCATCTTTACCGACAGTTTTTGCAGTTTGCCTCCAATCGACCGGATTTTCCCTATCGCCTTGCGACGTTGTAGGGGAACGCTCACCTGTAAAGAGGCTTCTAGCTCAAACGGAGTTTTATCCCGTTTGGGACTACTGGCTCCTCCCACATCCTTTGAGGCGAAGAGCCCGGCATCGATCGAAGGCAAGTACAGATTGCGGGCCTGAGCCAGATCAACGTCCAGTTGCAACCGAGTGAGTTCCAAGTAAACCAATTCAGGCCGATTTGTCAAAGCACGCTGAATATCGCCCTCCATCTGTTCTGAAACAACCGAAACGGCTTCGGGAAATTCGGTCGGAAGCTGTTCTTCGGACGGGACAATCGGCTGCCCCTCGGTGGTTCTTAAAAACAGCGATAGCTTGATGGCCGTCTGTTGTAATTTTTGTTTGGCTTCGATAATGGCCGCTTCTCGAGAAACGATCAACCGCTGGTTGTCGGTCAGGTCGATCGGCGGCAAATCCCCCGCCTCCACCCGTTTCTCCAAGCCCTTGTTACGTTCCTCCGCAATCTCTAACAACGACTGAGCAATTCGATAATTTTGCCCCGCAGCCACCCATTGCCAGTAGGCATAAGAGGCCTCCCAGACAAACGCAAGACTCTGGGTCTGGATGTCGGGTTCCACCGCGTCACGGCCATAGGTTGCTCGAAAGAGAGCAGCCCGCCGCTCATCGATCCGGCGATTCTGCGCCAGAGGAATCGCAAAGCCTGCGCTGAACTCACCACCGTCGTTGGTTTCACGCTCTCCAAACCAGGGCTGAAAGTTGCCCCGGCCAATTTTATAGCCACCAAAAATTTCGCCACCAGAAAACAGGGGCTGGCTCGCGCCCGCACCAAACCGATGGGTTTTGTAAAATCCTAGCGGTCCGCTCGTAGCGCCTCCCTTGAGTTTCAGATCGAACTCACCCTGGGTAGAAATCTGTTCGCCATCGGCGATGGTGCGAGAAAGCAAAGCGGCCTGCAAAAGTGGATAAGAAGCGTACACCGACTCAATCACACTCGAAAGATCAAGCGTGGGCAGATCAAGCAGCCGAACAGGCTCAGAAACCGGGGAGGGAATCACTTCGACGGACTCGCCTTGCGGTCCTTCCAGGGACTCTTCAGGGCTCAGCGGTGGCAAAAGCGTCAAATGATCGCGTGACGGACTATTAAGCAACGGCACCTCCTCGATTTGCCCTGAGGCCAAGGAGATGGCAGTGCCGTCGCCGCTGGCGTCGCCATCAAGGGAGTCAGCCGTCTCCGCTGCTAGCTCGTGATGCAGCATATTGTCATCGACAACGCACGAGGCACATTCGACTTGTGGACGGCTGGTTGCGGTACGAATCGCTTTCGATGAAAGCGCGCACCCACTCACGAGCAAAAGGAGAGCTATTCCAGCAGCACTCAGACTGTAGTGTTTTAGTGGTTTTATAGAGCCGATCATCCATCAGGACTCTTTGTCGGTCGTAAATCTACGGTTTCAGACGAGGGCTACCACTAGAGATGCAGTCCTCGCTCAATCGCTACTATCGTCACAATCCCCCAATTGACATGAGATGAAACCACGATTGGCATCTCTATCGAATCCCAGAGAATCCGCGGCTGAGTTCTTTCTTTCTGCGGTAGCCTACCACTTTCGGACAGAGTCGTCGGGGCCGAAAATAAGTATCTAGCAGTCCTCCGGTTGGTTGATTGCGTATAATTTTGGGCGTATCTTCTCAAATGCTAGCAGGCCACCGGCTTGCCTATTGCGTATAAAGGCAAGTCACCGCCGCCCGATGGCTCAAACTGTCCCAAGCCCGCCACCGAAGAAAGCAATTCAACCTGGGCATCCGCCAAAGAATCTTACCTTTTACTGAAACCTTGAGCGCCTCTTCTAACTGAGCCAGAAAGTCTCACTTAGGGATGAAACATTTCAACGCCTTCCACAGTCATATCTCTCACATATCTCACAAAAAACGCCCCGATGGAAATTTTCCACCGGGGCGTCTTGTATTTAGTTAGGCAGTGTCACAAGTGCAACGCCTCTCTTACTCTCGGCTCACTTACGGCGTGCAACAAATGCTATCGCTCCCATCACAACAAGCAATGCCGAAGTCGGCTCAGGAATCAATGTCAAGTTGACATTATCAAAGTTGGCGACTCCAGCCGGCGAACTCAGGCTCGACGGACCACCGAGGCGAACGATATCGAAGCCCGGATTGCCACTGTTTTCAGTAATCGTTGCCACTAGGGTTGCATTGATGAACCCGTCGGAGTTTAGATCAAGGGTAAACGTAGCCTGTGTATCCGTAATCTCCACTCGATATCGGTGCCAGCCAATAACGGGCTCATTGGCAATCGGGTTGCCGCTGTCATCAACCACGTTATCAAAGGCGACCCACGATCCATCACTTCCCGCCTCAAACAGCACCGTTCGAATGGCATAATGGATCGGATTATTATACATGCCCATCTCAATGATGTTGGCCCCCGAGGCACGCCGCAATCCAGCAGTCATCCGGGCGTTCGACACTCCGGCATCGTAGATATCCGTCTCAAAAATAAGCGTCTCGCCTGGTCCCGGGTAAGTCGAGGCGAAACTCATCGTGTTGGTATTGCCCGCAGAAAAACTAGGGCTTGTGCCTGGCTGACTAAGCGATTGGCCAGGGTTGCCAAGGACCGTATCCAGCGTGCCATCGCCAAGTGTCCAAGCAACTCCTAGTTCCGTTGTGTCAGCGTAGGATTCAAAATCCTCCGCTATGATGGTTGTAGCCGATGCCAAGCAGGGCATCAGCAGGACAGCAAGTGCTGTGCTAAGGAAGCGTTTCATTAGAGCTACTCCAGTGGTGAAAAAAGGGAAGAGGAAAAGGGGCAAAACAGACAGGTCGATCAGGGGCCTCCACCTGACTCCTTACTTTTAGTTTACTTGAACGATTGGCGATGATTGAAAAACCTGGTTGAAATCTTGGGTTATTCGCTAATCACTTCTTCACCATTTCGCGAAGCAAGTGAGACATAAAGCTCGGGGGAAATATCATCTTGTATAAAATGGACACTTCCATCGCCGTAGACAAAATTCGCCCCGCCGGGGTGGAAGCTGCCGAAAAGTAGTTCGTTAAATCCTTGCGACTCCGTAAGGCCTTCCGGCTCGGGGCCGGGGCGGTCATCCTCCTCGTGGGCGTAGTAGTAACCCACCTTCTCCAGACTAGAGTTGGGTGTTAGTCGGCCACTGATGCTCTTGGCTGAAAAGACCAAGCTACCACGCAAAGGTTCTTGCGGAGCGTTGAACGAGCCATCGGCGTTTCGGTACTTCGCAAAAATCTCGTTTCTATCCGGGCCAAGACCTGCAACCGTCCAATAGGCTCCTGAGAGCCATGCTCGCATCTGGTACCAACGCTCGCCTATCAACATGGTTTTACTCAGGCCATCCGTACACTGTCCCGCTTTTATTCCTTGTCCAGGTATCATAATGCCATCAAGATTTACCGCGTCGATTGAATTGTTCAGAAAGTCAACGTCAGGAAGCGCCGTGATTTGAGGGTTCGTATTAAAATCATTAAAGCGGCTCCGCCCAGATCCCATCACCGCACAGTAATTGGAACCCTGGCCAATCTCGCTACTATCTTGCGCGGCTTTATCATCGTCAGAAGCACAAGCGAAAATAGGTCCAACACTGAGCGCGATCTGGGTAAGTTCGTCATCCTGGGAGTGCAAAGGGTTTCTCGGATCAGCTCTTAGAAACCTATCCTGCTCTTGTTTGATAAGATCAGCCGTTGGGGCCTCTTCCATGTACTCAAGTACCGCGACTTGCCAACTGAACCCCGCCCTTCCAACCTGTGGGCGACCGATGTACATCGCTCCGGGGGGGAAACGACGGTTGGCGGACTCGAAGTTGATCGCTCCCAGGCCGCAGTTCTTCAGGCCATTCACACACGCGTTGCGGCGGGCTGCCTCCCGGGCTGCTTGAACCGCTGGCAGCAAAAGCGCCACCAAAATGCCGATAATCGCGATCACCACCAGTAACTCGACCAGCGTAAACGCAACTCTTCCTCTTCCACACAACCGTGTGTTGGGCAGGTCAAAACAGCGAGATTGTAGATCGTTTGCCATGTCTCTTTACACTTGTTCTGGGATCTGTTCCGTAGAGGACGCCTATCCTCTCTCTCCAACTCAGTATGACTCTAGGAGGCAAAACGGCAATGCGCTAAAAGCGTGTTTTAATATCTCCAAGGCGCATCTTTCTGCGGCCCTAGTTTCACTTACTTCCCACTTCGCCAATGGCTTATTAGCCTCCTTTCCCAACGACCCGTTGAAAAAGGAACCGGCAAAAATCTCAAGCGACACGCGGACCCGGCAGGTGAGCAACACCCCCGCCGGGCCGCATGACACTTGTCGTTCATTCTTACTTAGGCCTGCTGGCGAACACCGGTCAGCGCTAGCCCGGCCAAGCAGGCGAGCAACGCGGCCGATGGCTCAGGAACCGATACGGAGTTCGACGCGTTGGTGTTACCGAAGTTGTTGGCCCAAACGGTATAGTCGCCCGGATCGATGACGCCATTGCCGTTGCCATCGGCTCCTTCGCCGGTGGCAACACTGTCGCCCAGCGTATCGCGGTAGAGCGTGTAGTCCGCCGCATCGACCGTGCCGTTGCCGTTGTAATCGCCCGTCGGTGGGCCCGCGACCACGTCCACCATTTCAAGGCGAATATTGTCGTAGAAAACGCCGCCATAAAAACCGTTGCCAGCCGACGAAACCCCTGAAGGGCCGCCGATTCGCAGCGTATCAAAACCACTGGCCGCCGGTTCGACGTCGAACGTCATGGTCGCATCCCAACCAGACAAGCCCGTGTCCGCATCCAGGCCATCACGGAACAGGTCGATCTGGAACGTGATCTGCGTCTCCGAGATCGTAACTCGGTACGTGTGCCAAGCCTCGCCAAGGTCGGCGAGTGTGGTCACCATGTCCGCATCGTCAGGACGATCCAGCGACAGCGGCAAACCGGCGTCCGGATTCTCTAGCGTCTCCTCATAAAACTGCCAGTTCGGCTGGGCCGAAACGGGGTTGGGCGAAGCAAACAGGATCGCGCGACCGGCTAGCTCCGTAGCGCTGGCGTTCCAGTGCCCTAGCTCAACGATATTCTGCGATGTGCTGCTACGCAGGCCGATCGACATCCGTTTGTTGCCAAGGTTGCCGACATCAAAAATATCACCTTGGAGAACCACGTTCTTCGTTGGCGTGGGAAGGAGAGGTACCCCACCATTGATCGGGAGTTGGTACTCCAGCACCGAGCCTCCAATATGCTGCACTCCTTGGCCCGGGGTAGGAAAAGCACGGGCTCCAACGTCCTGGGGGGTGATGTCGTCAAGTGTCAGGAACTCCGTGAAGCTCTCGTCCACCAAAACACCAGCCGTATTCGACGGGCCCCAAACAGAGTAGAGCGCTGCACTATTAGCGTACGACTCAAAATCCTCATCAACAAACACTTGGGCCACAGCGGGCGAGGCAACCAGCATCGCCAACCCTACAAGCAGGGGGCTGGCAGCATTGCCAAACTTTACAATCTTCATGGGTCTAGTTTTCCTATTAAGAGGGGCTTCGAGCTTGTCCTGTGTTGGTCAAAGTAGGATTCGACCAATGAGAAATGGGTGGTGAGAAGAGGGGTAGATTCTTTAACGTGCGACTACGGCATTTGTGAAACGGCTGGTGGACCCGATGTCTGGCAGCGCGCCAGACATCGACGCCAACTCTGTGTGACAAGACTCGCCCGCTTGGCCCCTTAGGCCGGGTGGGCAAGTTGTGTCACTCCCCCTATAGTAGTCGCGACAAGAAAAAGTTTCGTTCGCAAATGCGCATTCCTGTCGCGATTTAGCGCACACCTCATAGATTCCCACGCCACTTTCGGCCATCATTCAGTGAAGCCTCTTCTTGGCGATCCTCTTCCTCTCCCCAATCCGTGTCCTTTTCCATGCCTAAGCGTTGCTCCCTTCGTTCCGTTTTTCTACCTTGTGTGCTTCTCGCTCTGCTGCCGGTCCTTGGCGGCTGCTCAGGACGCCCTGCACGAGTGCAACAGCCGAAGATCAACCCTGCCGCCGCCGGTCGCGATGCCCTTGAGCTCTACGACACCGATGGTGATGGCCGTATTGCTGGTGCGGAGCTTGACGCCTCGCCTCCGCTCAAGAACGAGTTGGCCCTTATTGATACGGACCAAGATGGCGGTATCTCCGCCGATGAGATCGCCGCCCGCGTCGAGGCCTGGAAAGCGATGAAGACAGCGCTACTCTCCCTACGTGGTACCGTCGCGCTCAACGGCAAGCCAGCGAGCGGAATGGAGGTTCTCTACGAACCAGAACCGTTCCTCACCGATTACCTTGCTCCAGCTAGAGGCGAGACCGACGCGTTTGGACTTTTTGCCGCTTCGGTCGCCAAGGAAGATCGCCCCAGGGCCGATACCCCCTCAGGCGTTCCCATGGGCTTTTACCGCGTACGAATCACCTCCAAGGAGGGGGAATCGATCCCCGCCCGTTACAACAGCGACACAACCCTCGGTCTGGAAGTCTCTTTCGATAACAAGCGTGTGCTGAACATGGCAGTCCTGCACAAGTTAAAGTCGAAGTAGGCGCTAGTTAGAAGAGTTTCGTACAAGACGGGGTGACATTGGAGAGAAGCAGAGAACGAGAAGAAGGACCATCACTCCGGCGGCTGGTTCTGGAATAGCGGTTGCTGCCGCTTCCGAAGCGTCTCGCCAAAAAATGAAATCGGCGGCGTCCACCATCCCATCTCCATTGAAATCCCCCGCCGACCAACCACCTGAGCTACCGTACCCGTTCTCCCAAAGGTTGTAGTCGAGCAAATCAACCACGCCATCCAGGTTGGCATCGCCGTAGTCGGTGCCGAGCGTCTCTCGAATGATGCGGTATCCCACCACTTTCGGACAGAATCGGAACCTCCGATACTAACTCCGAAGGAGATTTTAGATGGACTTATCCGAAACCGAGGCGACAGCCTCGAAACGCCGTAGCTACAGCGAAGATTTCAAGCGAGATGCAGTACGGCTGATCGGTCGAGGAGGGCTATTCGTTCAAAGCGGCCAGCCAAGCGGTGAGCGTTTGCGGTGCAACCCTCCGATCCTGGCACGCGAAGCTTGCCCCGAAGGCGAAGCCTTGCGGTGATGATGCCACGATTAGCGAGCTACAAGCCGAGAACAAGCGTCTTCGTAAAACGCTCAAGAAAACCGAGATGGAGCGAGAAATCCTAAAAAAAGCAACGGCCCCGTGTTACCAATAGAAGCGGTTGTGAAGGAGTCGCAATGAAGCCCGCCTGGATCGATGAACACCGCGACTTGTTTCCTATTGCCCCTGATGTGCCATCTGCTGAAAGTCTCCCGTTCGGTCTACTACAGCTCCGTTGGCCAAGAGCCCTCGGCAAGGGCCGTTCGCGGCCAGAAGATTCGACAGACCGCCTTGCGTTTGCACGAAGAGTCTCATGGCATCTACGGCAGCGCGAAGATCGCCCGGCAGATGCAAGAAGACGAAGAATTGGAAACGGCTTGCCGGAACACGGTGGCCCGTTCTATTGGTGAAATGGGCCATGCGTGAAATGGACCTAAAAAAGCCGTGTTTCCAAGAAGTTTGTCCCTTCTACGACCAAGAGCGATCCGTCGAAGCGTCCGGCTCTCAACGTGCTGGATCGTGATTTTACGACTGAAGCTCCCAATCAGAAGTGGGTGACGGACATCACCTACCTGAAGGTCGCCGCTGGTTGGGTTTACCTGGCGACGGTCATTGATTTGTTTA
>JAJRUA010000395.1 GCA_024278035.1 Planctomycetota bacterium
GCCACTCATCAGCAGCGCTATTGTTTCAGAATCTCGCACGCCGCTTTTCATGCCCTGAAGCCTATCAGATTGAGCACCAAGAACGCAAAGGGCAGCAAAAAAACGCAAAAGCAAAATTTTCCTCTTTTAGGTTCCTCTTGCAGGCGACCCGGCCCCACCCGATATTGGTGGCTCGCTCGACTCTCACCCAACGCCTTCAGCTAGAAAATCCAACCATGAGCCGCTTTGCCCAACGCCGAGACAAAATCCGCCGCATGCTTGCCAAACAGGGCGTCGAGGCGCTGCTGGTCACCAATTTCACCAATGTCTCTTACCTCACGGGTTTCACCGGAGACGACAGCTACTTGCTGGTCGCCGCCGATCAAGACTATCTCATCAGCGACCAACGCTACACCACTCAGCTCGGCGAAGAATGCCCCGACCTAGAGCTGAGCATCCGCGGCCCAAGCCAGCAGATGCTTCCCTTCGTCTCGAAATTGCTTTCGCAGGTAAAGATTAGCACCCTAGGGGTCGAAGCTCGATCCATGACGATCGCCTTCTATGTCGATCTGAGAGAAGCCCTGAAAAACTGCGAACTGGTCCCTGCACGCGGCCTAGTCGAAAAGCTTCGGATGATTAAAGACAAGGACGAAATCGCCCGAACCCGGGTGGCCTGCGACCAAGCAAGGCGAGCTTTCGAGGTAGTTCGAGCCAGCCTGACCCCCGAAATGACCGAATTGCAGGTAGCAGCCGACCTCGAGTATCAGGCACGCCGTTTCGGGGGGATCGGCATGAGCTTCCCGCCGATCGTCGCCGTGGGTGCCCGAGCCGCCCTACCCCACGCAAGCCCGACTACCCAGCAAATCGGGGCAGCCGACTTCACGCTCATCGATTGGGGGGTGAACGAGGGACTCTATGTGAGTGACTTGACTCGCATTTTGGTGACAGGTAAAATTTCGCCCAAACTCCGTAAGGTATATGGAGTTGTGTTAAAAGCGCAGTTAGCCGCGATCAAGGCGATCCGGCCCGGCGTGATATGCGAAGCGGTCGACCGCGTTGCTCGAGGAATCATTAGCAAGGCGGGCTACGGCAAACGATTTGGCCACGGCCTGGGACATGGCACAGGGTTGGATATCCACGAAGCGCCACGGCTTAGCCAGGGCCAAACCACGGTGCTTGCACCTGGAATGATCGTAACCGTGGAACCGGGGATTTATCTACCAGGTTGGGGCGGGGTGCGAATTGAAGACGATATATTGGTCACACGCAATGGCCACGAAGTACTCACCTCAGTACCAAAACAACTGGAAGAGTGCCTCGTCGGTTAAGCGTCTGAATAAAAAATAAATGCGATCGACGATGCCTGCAAAATCGTCGATTGCTACAGCGGGAGAAACTCGATGGCTAACAATGGTGGATCAGGTTCGAGCGATGTCTTCGACGTACGCAAGGTACGTCGGCTCGTCGAACTGATGAATGAACATGACTTGGGCGAGATCGACCTGCGTCAAGGCGAGCAGCGGATTCGCTTGCGGCGAGGCCAAGAACCCGTCGTCGCCATGGCTGCCCCCCCGGTTGCGGCACCCGTCCCAGCAGCTGCCACACCACCCGCTGCCGAGGCTCCTACCGCAAGCGAAGACGACGCCAATACCGCGTACGTCACAAGCCCGATGGTCGGCACCTTCTACAGTGCTTCGACCCCCGAAACACCTGCGTTTGTCAAAGTTGGCGACCAAGTGGGCCCCGACTCGGTCGTCTGTATCCTTGAAGCAATGAAAGTATTCAACGAAATTCCCGCCGAATGCTCGGGCAGCGTCACAGCCGTCCTTGTACAAGATGGCGACGCAATCGAATACGGCCAAAAGCTGTTTAAGCTGCAAACCAATTAATTTCAATTTGAGTAAGTTATGAGTTGCGAGCAATTCGCATCCGCTTCGTCCTCAGAATCTCGCAACTCGCCTCTCATAACCCACAACTCACCATGTATCAAAGAATTCTCGTTGCCAACCGTGGTGAAATTGCCCTACGAATCTTTCGCGCCTGCCGCGAGCTGGGCATTGAATCGGTGGCGATCTTTAGCGAAGCCGATCGAGGCGCCCAGTACCTGGAACTTGCCGACGAAGCCTATTGCGTAGGACCCGCCAAACCGGCCGATAGTTACCTGCGAATCGCCAATGTGATCAGCGCCGCAGAAGTCGGCAACGTCCAAGCGATTCACCCCGGCTACGGATTCCTCGCTGAAAATGCCCATTTCAACGAAGTTTGCCGAAGCTGCAAAATCGACTTCATCGGACCAAAACCCGAGGCCATGACCCGCCTGGGAGACAAAAATGTTGCTCGCGAAATGGCAAAAAAAGCCAAAGTCCCGATCGTCCCTGGAAGCGACGGCTTAGTCGAAACCGTAGACGAGGCCTTGCGATTCGCACACGAAGTAGGGTTCCCCGTCCTCATCAAGGCGGTTGCCGGAGGGGGCGGAAAGGGAATGAGGGTTGCTGCCAACGATCTCGTCCTGAAAACCGCTTTCCAGCAGGCAAAAGCCGAGGCCGAAGCCGCCTTTGGCAATGGCGACGTCTATCTCGAAAAATATATCGAACAACCCCGGCACGTCGAAGTGCAAGTCCTGGCCGACAATCATGGCAACGTGATCCACCTCTGGGAACGAGATTGTAGCGTTCAACGACGCCATCAAAAACTGATCGAAGAAAGCCCCAGCACCAACATCAACCAAAAAACTCGCGATGCCATGTGCGAGGCGGCTAAGCGGATGATTCAACAGGCCGAGTACTCCAACGCCGCTACCGTCGAGTTTATCGTCGATAAGGACGGCAAGTTCTATTTCATCGAGGTCAACGCTCGTATCCAGGTAGAACACCCCGTCACCGAGATGGTAACTGGCATCGACCTCATCAAACAGCAAATCCTGATCTCCAGTGGCGAAAAACTCACCATCCGGCAAAAAGACGTCAAACAGTCCGGTGCGTCGATCGAATGCCGTATCAACGCCGAGAACCCGGCAAAGAACTTCCAGCCTTCACCGGGAAAAATCGAGCGACTGGTCACCCCAGGTGGGTTTGGAGTACGGTTCGACTCCCATGTCCACAGCGGCTATGTCGTGCCTCCCTACTACGATTCGATGATCGGCAAGCTAATCGTCCACCAGCCCACACGGGCAGGTGCTATTAGCACAATGCTGCGAGCCCTTTCCGAACTTCGTGTGGACGGCATCCACACAACGACTCCTTTGCATCAGGAAATCCTAAGCCATAGTGCGTTTGTCGAAGGCGGCATCGATACAACTTTCGTCGAACGAAATCTCACCAACGACTAAGGTCTTCCAAGGACAAGACTTAAGCAAACGGCGGACAAGAAAATCCCGGCGGCTAGGTTTCTCAATCGCCCCAGAACCTCTATACTGAGAGGTTCGACGATTTGCTGATTCTCCAGCGGGGCGCCCCTCGCTGTGTCCATACGTTTACCCTCTCCGACGGACCTTCCCAGATGCCTGACAATACGCTTTCTCGCCCAGCCAAGATGCCTCATAATTTCCGCCGTGCAGCAATTCTGTTTGCAGGCGGCCCTGCCCCGGCTGCCAATGCGGTGATCTCGGCGGCTGCGACTTCCTTCCTTCGCAACGATATCGAAGTGGTA
>JAJRUA010000396.1 GCA_024278035.1 Planctomycetota bacterium
CCGGTTTTCGCAAATCCCCCGTTTACTCGGCGTCGAGATTCCGGGCAAAACCGTACAGAAAATTCTCACGGACCTTGGCTGTCAAGAGACGCACGTCTGCGAGAAGTGTGTGAAGGTGGTTCCTCCCTCGTGGCGTGCCGATCTGACGCGCGAAGTCGATTTAATCGAAGAGGTCGCTCGTATTTACGGTTACGACAAAATCCCGACGAAAACGTCACTCTCCCTTGTCCCTTCGGCCAAACGGTTGGAAGACATCGTTCTTGAAAAAGTACGGTCGGTAATGACGGCAGCCGGGTTCGACGAAGCCTACACGCTTAGTGCCGTCGAGCCAAAATTGGCCGTCGCCTTTAATCCTTGGCCGAGCAGCGAGGCCACTCTTTTATCGACGGGCACCGCCGTCTTGCGCGGTGCTCACTGCCTGCGCCCCAGTCTCACGCCGAGCTTGCTGGCCTGTCGCCGGACGAACGAGACGCTCTCGAACCCAACGATCGAACTCTTTGAGATTGCCAAGGTTTATCTACCGACCGCTGGCGACTTGCCGCAGGAAAAACGAATACTTTCGCTCACCTCCGGCGGCGGTTACTTGGAAATCAAAGGGGTGATTGAAGCGCTCGTCGAGGCGATTGCCCCGGATAGCCAACTCGAAGTCACGCCTGCCGAGGGGGATTTGCTCGACGGCGCTCGCAGCGCCGGTTTGCTGCTCGATGGGGCCGCTTTTTGTCTGATGGGCGAATTGAGCCAAGCGGGCCGCGACGGATTCGACCTGCGGGGCCCGGCGTCGATCGCTGAGCTGGACTTGGGCGTACTGGTCCGAGCCGCACGCCTTGTGGCAACGACCCAGCCTTTGTCAAACTACCCGCCCGTCGCGCGCGATCTGAACATCGTAGTTGGGGAAGGGGTCCGTTGGGCACAGATAGAAGCGATTGTCCTTGATGAAGGGGGCCCGCTTTTGGAGCAAGTCACCTTCGGAGACGACTCGTACCGCGATGCGAAACAGCTAGGTAAACATAAAAAGAGTGTCGTCTTCCGGCTACAATTTCGGTCGATGAAGGGGACACTCAAAGGGGATGAAGCGGATGCGGTTGTGGAGCGAATCGTGGAGCGACTGACCGAAAGCCTTGGAGGTCAATTGCGTGCCTGAGCGGGTAAGACAGAAATGGGCGACAACATCTACCAACTTTTCGAGGCGACCGTTGCGCGGCAGCCGAGCAAACAAGCGGTCGCGCAGATCGCCGATGGCCAACTTCACTGGATAACATGGCAAGAGTTGCAAAAACGCGTTCGATGCCGCCAATCAGAACTCAAGGACCAGGGCATTGGTTGGGGCGATCCGGTTGTTCACGGCCCCACCAATTCAATCGACTGGATCGTCGATGACCTGGCCACCCAGTCGCTCAATGCCGTGCTTACGCCTCCCCAATCAGCCTTCACCGGATTAGCCAAGGGCCTCGCCCCAAAGCTTCCTGACGAAGCCCCTCTTGCCACGGTGGTGAGCACCTCCGGCACTTCGGGAAAAACTCGCACCGTGCTGCTCACGCAACGCAATTTGGCTCTCAATGCCTACACGCTTAGCGAAACAAATGACGGAAATCCAGATGAGCTACGGCTTTCGTTCCTGCCTTTCAGTCATCTTTATGCGAGAACATGCGATCTTTACACCTGGATTCTCCGCGGGTCACGGCTCGTTCTTTCCGAAAGTCGAGCGACCCTTTATCGAGATTGTCAGCTTGTCAGGCCGATGGTGATGAACGGGGTTCCCTACTTCTTCCAAAAAACGATCGACTTGGCTGATGCGCAAGGTGTTTCGTTACGCGAGCTGTTGGGCGGAGAAATCCAAAGGTGCTACTGCGGCGGAGCACCGCTTTCTCAATCGGTCGTGGATTGTTTTGCTAAAGAGGATATCCCCCTGTATTCGGGCTACGGCCTGACAGAAGCCTCACCCGTTGTTACGGCGAACACACCCGAGCACAATAAAATCGGTACCGTGGGACGCCCCTTGCCGGGTGTTGAAATACGGATGGCTGAAGATGGTGAAGTCTTGGTACGCGGGCCGAATGTGATGCTTGGCTATTGGCAAGATGAAAAAGCAACGGCTGAGACGATCCGTGAGGGCTGGCTCCATACGGGCGATCGGGGCCGACTCGACGCCGACGGGTTCCTTACGATCACCGGTCGTAAGAAGGATTTGATTGTCCTAGCGACGGGCAAGAATGTGGATCCTTCCCACGTCGAGGCCTTGCTGAGTGCATCGCCGTGGATTGAACAAGTGGCCGTGGTGGGCGAAGGGCAAAAGGGCCTGGGGGCGATCATCGTGCCCAATTCGGATCGACTTCGAGCCGAAATCCGTCGCCGTCGCTTATGGGTTTGGTCAAAAAAGAGAGCCGTCTCACACCCAAAAATCCGCGAGCTGTTTCGGCACGAAATCAGTAAGGTCCTTGCCGAGGCGGCCCATGAAGAGCAGATTCACCATTTCACGATCATCGGCCGAGCCTTCTCTGCCGAACGAGGCGAAATCACCTTCAAGCTGAGCCTCCGCCGCGCAGCCATCGGGCGGAACTTCACCCGTGAGATTCGGACAATGTTTGGCAACTGATTGCCATTTTTTTTGTGTGGCTTCTCAAATAGGTTTTGCAGTTCGAGTCGTTTATTCGCGTCTATTCGCGGTTTCTTTTGTTAGGAGCTGTGAACGGTTGCCCCCATTGAACGTATCGCGGCCAAGGCAATGGCGGCCGTCTCGATCCGCAGTAGCCGGGGTCCAAGCCCCACTCCTTGCCACCCATGGGACAATGCCATTGCGTACTCGGTATCGCTGAACCCTCCTTCAGGCCCAACGGCAATGGCAACCGAGTTGGTTTCTGATGTTGTTTTTGAAGGGGTGCTTGGCGAAAGGGGGCTTAGCGAAATCGGTGGGCTACCCGGATGAGCGATCAGCCGCTCTTGGGCGTCCGTCTGCCCGGTAAAGAAATCTGCCAGAGGCGTTGGATCGGCAATCTCCATCAATTGGTTCCGGCCACACTGCTTGGAGGCCTCAATCACGCCGCGTCGCAATTTATCGAGGCCCGTTCCTTTGGGCAGGGGCGAACTTCGCTCGGTCACCAAGGGAACCAGTCGCGTAACGTCCAGCTCGGTGAGTTTTTCGACGAGCACTTTCTGTCGGTCCCCTTTCGGCAGCGCGATTCCCATAACGATTTTTATGGCCGCTTCGCGATCGACTTCGTGCTGTCCTAGCACCGCTAGCGTTAGGTCGCGGCGCGTAGTGGCCATTATTTCTGCTGTGAACTCGCCCCCTTTTCCATCGAACAGCGTCACCCGATCACCGACGCCTCGTCGCATGACATGCAGCAAATGATGGGCTTCGGTGCCTGCTAGCACCACTTCCATGCCGACAACAATCGGTTGGTCACTATAAAAGCGTTCGCTCACGATTCAATTCGCCTGAGAAGCTGGAGGGGGAGTAGTAGGGCAACGTGAAGTTGCCGGGCACTCATTGCCGATTATACCGACGGGTTGCCGATTATGACGACGGGGCTTGGATTGTGCGACCGCCCCTGCCAAAAAATCTACGGAAGCTAAAAGATGTATCTTCAACACTGGGGTCTCGACCGTTCGCCATTTACCACTTCGCTGGCCTCCCCCTATCCGACAGTTCCGCTTGTTGAGGCAACGGCCCGGGCCGATTATCTTGTGAGCCAGCGTCGCCGGATGGGTGTGCTGCTCGGCGGACGGGGTTGGGGCAAAACGACCACCTTGGCCGCCATCGCTGCGGAGCAGGCAAGCCATGGCGCCGCCGTGGCGATTATCGATGCGGTCGCCCTCACAGCGCGCGAACTTCTATGGCGTAGTGCCGAGGGACTTGGTGCAGCGCCGGATCCGGGCGACACACAGATGCGTCTCTGGCGGCGAATCGAAGATCGGCTCGCCGAGAACCGCTGGCAAGGCCGTTCGACAGTGCTTTTGGTGGACGATGCCCAAGAACTGGGTCCCGACTCGCAACAGCAGCTTTTCCGGCTTGCCCGGTTGGAGTCGGACCTCTCGATCGGCGCCGACGCCCGCTGGACGATCTTGCTTGCCACCTCGCCCGACGCCCTTGAGCAGCTTGGCGAATCGCTCCTGCACCTGATCGATCTACGAATTGATCTCGTGCGATGGACCACGGACGACACGGTCGGTTATGTCCAAACGTCGCTCATCGATGCAGGGTGCTACGAGCCGATTTTCACCGACGCCGCGATCGAGAGTCTACAAGAACTAACCCAGGGGGTGCCTCGCCACGTGGCCCGCCTTGCCGATTTCGCGCTGCTTACCGGCGCCAATCAGCAGGCACCACAAATTAGCGAGACCCTCATCGAACAAGCGTTCGATGAGACGAAGTGGTCTCCCGGCGGGGTGGCCTTGGCCGTCTGATTTACAAATCGCTACCAACCGCGTTGGAAGATGCCCAAGACGCGTTAGACGACGGGAGCCCCCGTTCGCAGTGCTCCCAGCTTCTCTCGTAATTTTACGATTTGCCGCTCAAAACCCTCTTGGTCTTTCCGGACGCGTTCTAGAATCTTCTCGCTGCTAGAATGGATCGTGCCGGTCCACTTGCTGATCTGATCGAGGTTCTCGGCGTGTTTTTCGATCGAGTTAATCGCTTTATCGATTGCGTCGAAATCGATCTCTTCCGTCTCCGTGCCACGGTGGAATTCGGTAACACAGGCGCGGGCAATCTCAATGGCTGCCAAAAGATAGGAATCGGTCGAAGGGTCTTGGGCATCCCACACGACGATCAAGTCGTTACGGTACCGGGCAAGGGGCTTGAGGTCTTCGGGGGCCGTGGCCCGTGACCAAATGAAGACGCCGAAGTCCGCCCCTCGGTTTTTCTTGGCTTGCTCAAGTTCGTCAATCGCCTTAGGAACACTGTAGCCGAGGGCCTCCTTCGCCTCGAAAACGATCGTCGCCCCGGCAGCGGGCGAATCGGGGCCTAGCCGAAGGGTGGCGTCGCCCACTTTGCAATTGCGGATAGCGCCCGTTGTGTTGCCGGTGGACTCAGCCAAATCGCCCCGCTGTTGCGATTCGTTTTGCACGAAAGTGAAAGCCGCCTCTTCGAACAGGGCCCCATGCTCGGGGCTCGAAGCCGCCGACTCTCGTTTTTGGGTCAACTTCGCCAGCTCTGTTGTGACTTTCTCCTGGAACTCCGCGTTGGTTTTGACGTGGGCAGACAGCACCGTCAGCAATTCTTCTTTCACTCGTGACAAGCCGGACTCTTTGTTGTCGAGCGAGAACTCACTGCTGATCGTTTTCTGCGCGCGATCCACGTTCCGCACCAGTCGGCTGAGGGCCGAATCCTCTTCGTCGAGCGAAAACTCCTTGATGACTTCGTCTATTTTCCCCTGCAAGTCCTTCGAGAGATCGCCATGCTTGCCGGTTAGTTCTTGCACCAGTCGGCTCAGAGCGCTCTCTTTGTCATCCAACGAAAATTGCCGAAGGACCTGATTGCGTTGGCCGGTGAGTTGTTCTTCGACCATCTTTTGTAAACGGGCCAACAAGCCGCTCGATTGCTCGGGGTCGAGCTGTTTCATCAGGGGGCTCTCCCTGCCGAACTGGGAGGCGAACAACTGAGCCAGGGGCGATGCTTCGCCATGGAGTTGCGACTTGAGCAACCTTGCCAGTTCGCCGTCGGCGCTCACCAGCCGTTCGACCCGTTCGCTCAGCCGGCCACTCTTAGGATCGAAATACTTTTCTAAGAGCGAAGTCGTCTGTTTCTGGGCATGGTCGGCATGTTGTTCCAAGGCCTGTTGGAGTTGCCCCAGAAGATGCTCCCCCGCGTTACGGACTTGCTCCGTATCGATGCGTGCCGAGGCGTGTTTGAGCGCTAAGACACCGATTCGCAAGGAGTCGAGTGCGAAGTCGGCCCGCGCTCGCCCTTCGGGCAGCGAACAGAGCGATTCTATAACGACCGGGTCACGCACTTCAAGCTGAAGTGATAGCACGGGGGGGAATTCGCCGTAGGAACCGTCATCGAGCTTTGTGTCGTCGTCCGTCGATGGGTCTAAGGGGCGAGCGTACTGGGCTTCGTGCGGCATGGCGGGCTCCATTGTCCGAGAATTATTGTCCGTGAATCTCCCGCTTGATAAGGGGAGTTGGGTCTTGCTGAACCTCAGTTGTAACGCGCAAGGCGGTGCTTTTGTACAGTGGTAGCATTCTTTTTTTCTCGAATTGCTCCTCTGGTTCTTTTACCTAGTCGGTACCGGCGCCCATTCGGCATAGGGAGAGGGGGGAAGCTCTGCTAAGCTCAGGCGGTCCGATTTTCCCATATAATCATGTAATATGCAGGAACCTGCTCTGATGCCACGCTTGGTTGCCATACTCGTTTTGCTAGCATTCGCCTCGTTAGGAGCGAATTCCGATTCCGCTTGGGCTCAGCCTCAGCAGCCCCCCATCGCCCCTGCGGTGCCGACCGGTTTCACACTCTCGGCGGTTGAGCAGGCTTACCTCGATCAGGTGCTCCAGCAATGGGAAACACAAAGCGGCAAGATACAAACCTTTAGCTGCGACTTCACACGACTCGTCTACGACCCCGTCTTCGGCCCTGCTGATCGGCACAAGAATGAAGAAGATGGCACGCTTAGCTACCAGAAGCCCGATAAGGGGAGCTTTGAGATCAAAGAGGTTCGCCAATGGGATGCCAAAGAGCAGAAGTACCTTGTGAACTCACAAGCCATCGGCGAGCACTGGGTTTGCGATGGCCTGGCTATTTACGAATACAAGAACGAACAGCGACAGCTTGTCGTACGGCCCATTCCGCCTGAGATGCAAGGCAAGAGTATCGTGGATGGGCCGCTGCCCTTCTTGTTCGGTGCTGAGGCGGCCAAGCTAAAACGCCGCTATTGGATGAAAATCGATCCCCGCACCCAAGCGGGTCAGATTCGTCTGGTTGCCGTGCCAAAGTTTCAGGCCGACGCGGCCAACTATCGCCAAGTCGAACTGCTCCTCGACCAAAAGAAAATGTTGCCGACCGCCATGCAGGTTTACATGCCGGACAGTAGCCGGACGGTTTACACCTTCGCGCTCGGCGGTTCCCAAGTGAACAGTCGCATGACGGCACTTTGGAACCAACTGTTCAGTTCACCCCGGACACCGTTCGGCTGGAAGCGAGTGGTCGAATCCCCTCAGGCAGCACAAACGCCCCGTCCCTCGGGCCCCGCCCGACGGTAAGGTTCGCCAGCATTCCAATGGCGAACGGTGGGCGTAAGTCGGTTTTCTTATTCTTGCACAGCGCGGTCGTAAACCGAGGCGACTTGCCGGGCCATCGCTTCGGCACTGAATCGCTCCGCATGGCGCTGGCGTGCGGCGATCGAAAGGTCGGCGTAATTAACGCCGCCCGTGGCAATCTCTTCCAAAGCGTCGGTCAGTTGGCTAATGCTTCCCGGATCGACCAAGAGGCCCGTCTCACGATGGAGAATCGCCTCCGTCGTTCCTTCGCAACGCGTGGCAACCACGGGCAAACCGGCCGACATCGCTTCGAGCACGACCATGGGTAGCCCCTCGCCAAACAGACTCGGAAGAGCAAGCGTATCGAGCCGAGCTAGCTCGGCTCCTACGTCGTTCGTGAAGCCGGTCCAATGGACCGCGTCGAATAGGCCCAACTTGTGGACACGGTTTTTAATCGCCTCTTCGTACTCGGGAGTTTCGAACGGACCAATCGCTCGGAGTCGCACATCGTGGCCACGAGAGCGGATCGTTGCGAGCGTGTCGAGCATCACCTCCGCCCCTTTGCGAGGACGAAAAAGAGCGACCATGCCAACGACCAGCGGGCCAACCGGCGCTGGGCGGCGGCGTGCTCCTGGATGGTCCTCTGGAAGAATCGGTGTGCCATTCACCACACACTGAAGTTTGTCCGCTGCGTGGCCTCGCCTGTGCATGTGATCGGTTAGCGTTGGCGAGACCGTAATCAATTGGTCAACCGATTCGGCACACCAACGTTCCAGCCGATCGTTCACCCAATTCGAGATGCGGTTGGTTGAATCGGCGCTCGCCGGACTATGAACATGATAAACTAGCGGCAAGCCGGTGCGCCGCTTAACAAGCGATGCGATTAACAAGGACCGGGGTGTATGAGCATGAAGCAGATCGTACCCTTCCTCTCGCACAAGTCGGGTGATCTCTCGAACCGGGCGGAGGTCCCAACGCCGAGTCATCTCGAACTCGTAGAGCGGCGTGTGGATCGACGACCGATAATCACCGAAACGGCCCGATTTGAGCGAGGCGAAGCCTGCTTCGTAGCCGAACGGCGGCAAGTGCTCTCCGAGCAAATCTTGCACCCGCTCAGCGCCCGCATAGTGCTCGCCATTGATGACGTGCAGCACGCGTGCCGTGGCGGCAGGTACCGACGGTTCGGTAGCCTTAGGCGTACATGGCAGGGGAGGGCCTGCCGGCGCTATCGGCACAGCGGTCGGGGGGGAGAGCGACATGGCTCCCTCGAACGGTTGGAGGGTCGGAAAAGAGGCGTAAGGCGTGTAGCCTACTGAAAATCTAGCTCGCACTCGGTACGGAGGTCGTTAGAATCGGTGGAGAACCTTGCAAGGTTTTCCGGGATTGAATCGATTGTCGCGATCCTCCCCGCCCCAGTTTTTCGGTAAACCGGGGGCGAGGGAGGACCCTAAGCGCTTCCCTCCGTAACTCAGGGCCCCCCCTATGCTCCAAGTCACCACCACCACGGGCGACCGGGCGATTGCTGAGCGAATCGCCACGACGCTCATCGATCGCCGATTGGCAGCCTGTGTCCAAATCAGTGGCCCGGTCACGAGCGTTTACCGCTGGAAGGGGACCATCGAAACCGCCGAAGAGTACGTCTGTACGGTGAAGACATTGGCCGCGTGCTTTCCAGCGATTGAAGCAGTAATCGAAGAGCTGCACCCTTACGATACGCCCGAGCTGATCGGAACGCCGATTATGCGTGCCTCCCAAGCGTACGAAGATTGGCTGCGGGAAGAGGTGGATGGTCGTTAACGAATTGGTTTTTAGAGGGACAGAAAAAAGGACGCTTCCGAATGGCATTAACATCCCGCTAATCCCTTATCCCGCAAGGTGCCAACGCCTACAGCAATAGAAGCGATTGCCCTGCCTTCTACCCACTTCCACTGTCAAAATGATTCGTCTTCTTTTAACTCAACACGCTTTACCAAACCCATGCAATTTCGGGACCCATCCACCTCGTAGCCACCAGCGATAATTTGTTTAGGGTGCGGCAGGTAACCAAGCGTGTGATTCGTACATGATACAATAAATCGCATCGGATCCTTCTTCTGCGCCGCAAGATGGAAATGATGGGATACCTCGTAGGGCACAAATTCGAAACGCAGGCGGCCTGCCACTAGGAGGCAAGGAATCTCAACGTCTGCCTGTCCTTTTAATCTTAGTGTACGAATTTCTAAGCATGGTGATTGCTCTAACGGTAAACTCTGCCAGACCGTAGCTCTTGCCACCGCATTTGCGTAGGCGTCGTCTACGGCCACTTCACTTGTATGGGAAGGTTTTTTTTCGAAACGCCAGTTAAATCGGTTGCGGGGCAACCATTTTATGCGCTTATGTGCAAGGTTAGGTCGAATGTCTCCTGCGCAGCCTAGCAGAAAAAGGGCAGGTACTTGACCAAATCGCTCACGTATAGCTTTGCGTACTGCACCAACATAATCGGGAGACAACAGCGACGGGTCATGCCGAGATACGGGATGGCAGGCGTGATACACTAGCGTAAACAGCGTGCGATCACCACTAGAAAAATCGAAAATATAGAGGGATCGGTCAATGTCTTGGGCGGCATTTGGGTACATGCCTGCTTTCTTGGTCAACACTCTATTGAGCAATGTGTTAGGCACATCGAAGCGACGGTAAATAGGTATAGGCACCTCGGCTCGAAAAATCCGGCAAACATTGGGAGAAACCTCTTTTTTTTTCGCCGCGTTAATTGCCTCGGCATATCGATCCACTGCTATCGTAGCGAGTGCCCCTAACTGCGGTTTGCTACTATCAAGCATAGGCGCGTAATGCGTGTGACTAGCCGCTAGCAAAAGACGACAATCATCGCGTCGTACAGCACGGATAAGGTCGCCTGCGTAGAGGGCATCGATAGAGCACAGCATCGATTCACGACCGGTTTTCGAGTCGACGAAAGACCACCCGTTGACCTCAATGTCTTCGCTTTTGCGTATCGACAATCGCTCGCCCGTATATCCGCCCATAGGCAAATTTTCGGGTAACTGTAGAGTTTGAGAGAAAATGTTCATCACCCGAGCCAAGTCCTTAGTACCAACGAAGACGGCAACTCAAACAAGAAAGTCGTTCACAATCAACAAAGCGACCACGTTTCTTCAGCAACGAAAGTTCGACTTGCAATGCACGATACGCCGATGGCACAAACAACCAGTCAGCCCCATGCCAATTGCCTTGCACCAAGTTAGAATCGTCTTCATAGAAAGGGTAAAATTTGTCGAAGGACAAGCTACATCCTGGTGCTTCAGATGCCATGCGAGATACTAATTTACCGTTTTGCAATTCGTCCCACCTTAACAAAAAACGCAGTAAGTGTCGCTGACTAAGTCCCAAACGCTGTTGAGCAACGTGGACTGTGGAAAATCCTGGACTTTCTTTCGTGCAGCCAAGTAGCAACATTGAGAAGTCGTGCTTATCCGCCAATTCCTCTATTGGAAAGAAACAAGGATGATCGCTGTTATGTTTGGACAAAACTTCAGTAACTCGTTCACCAAAACCGGAAAAAGCGTGCGTGGGATGGTGACTAAGAATCGCATTAGGCAACTTGGCGATACGCTTTCCTAGTGCGCCTGAGTTAGAAATTGGTGGCCAATCAATCTTTTTACGACTCCGCCAGATCGGTCGAGCGCTATAAAAATGGGGGACAAGCAGTTCATCAAAAGAGACCAGCTCTCGGAGAAATGAAGCAATGCCTCCGGCCGACTTGATCGGCCTAAGGAATGGCTGAAGATTTGCACGCACATAGAGAATCCCGGAAGTTGATTTAATCATTGACGAGCCAAGGGGAGAAACGCGTCTGCAATGCGGTTTTCAACACTTTCAGAAACCTAATGGAATGCGGTAGCCCACCACTTTCGGACAGAGTCGGGGACCTAAAATCACGCTGCTAATACCAGAACGTATTCGGTTTCGTAATCGTTGGGTGAGAGGTAATCAAGCGTCTGGTGGAGGCGAACCGAATTGTAGAAGGTTTCGACGTACTTGGAAACGCTCAAGTCAGCATACTCCCCACGTGTAACCGTTCACGACGAAAGCCGTTTTGAACCCTTATGGATGCCTGCGCAGCAACTTTCCCCTTGGTTTGAGATTCATCGGCTAAAACCGGCCTTTCGATGGTTGGCCTGACGCTTCCCTTGAGCAGGTGTCAATAATGAACGCGAATAGAGGAATTTCCCAATACCATTCGTCACAAGATTTGCGCCACGAAAGACCAGGTAATAGGCGTAGTTTAGTTAAACTTGCGCCTGGTTTTCTAGCTCGCATAATCGTCTGCATGAGATCGAACCAGCGGCGGCAACCAGTTGCACTACGATCCGTACCGCGTGCTGTTGTTGCTCTCTCTTTTCAATCCGAGTACGACGAGCGGGCTGGTTTGGAGAGTGTGTATTTCAAGGCGATCGCCTTTGCGTGGAGGATCGTGGCTACGCAGTCGGAAAAAAGAGCGTTCTCGCTCTTTAGCAGCCATCCGAAAGGGCGATGCGACGCTAGGCCCACACGCCCAGCCGACTTACGAAACGACCCAGAGGCATCGGGTAGAATCTTGTGCCGAACTGTATGGGGACAGGCAACCTCGCAAGGGTCGCTAAAGTCCGAGGTTTTCTTGCATGGGCTCGGAGCCAGTCCCCTTTTTCGGGCAGGCTGCTAGACGCTCGTATAACGAAAAAGGATCGCTTGCCCCTGACC
>JAJRUA010000397.1 GCA_024278035.1 Planctomycetota bacterium
GCTTCTACCCAGGGGAGGGTGACTGTGTGAAACCCCGCAATCTCACAGCAGCCGACGATGAAGCCTCAAATGGTTTTTTGCACGTCCCCAAGACGGTCTGGTAGTCCAATCCTCTTTAGCCGCTGGAGAGGCTTCCAAGAAAGTTCAGGGAGATGCTTTGGTTTCCTTTTTTAGTTTTTTGTTTAAGCGGCGTCGGAAAGTGCTGTGTCACTCTCTAGCCGACGGCGTAAAAGTTGTTCGGTAATTTTTCGGTCCGTTGAAATGGTTTCCGTCGTGCAGCCGGCGATAAGAACGGCGTCTCCCTCATCGGCCAAAGCAACCGTAACTGCAATGGTTGCAACACGGTCCTCGGCAATCGTTACGTTGGAAGGAAGGGACTCGACCTGTTTTGCGTCACCTGTGGCAAAGACCCGGTCGGCCAATTTTGCAGCAACAGCCATTTGTTCGCTGGCGATTCGGATGTCGCCGGAAAGCTGAATGGCTACGTACGTCCGTCCACCACCCGCAGGTCGGGCCGCGATGATGGAGGCACGCAATGCCAAAGGACGCATTGCCCGGTCGAGCACAACAGGATAAGGCTGCCCGCAGAGGAGCGGCTCAAGCATTCCCTCGGGCGCCGAAGCGCGTTCGACACCACGCACACACGTTGCTAGATCAAAACCGGCGGCAATCCCCGTAGCGATTGCCGCGAGACAGTTAGAGCGGTAAGCCGCCCCCGGTGTACCCACCGAGACGCCAGCCGTTGCGGTGCCTGAAGTGACTAAAAACTCTTGTCCACCAGGGAAACTATCAAGGGGCGTAGCAAAAATGTCGGCATGAGGTTGTTCGCCGAAGGTAAGGAGTGGCCCCCTATGGTGGCTCGCCAAGGCGACGCAGTCGGCGTCGGCGGCGTTGATCGCCAGCGGTGTGTTTTGGTCTATTCGGCTGAGTGTCTGGGCGATTGCCCGGCGATGTTCTTGTGTACTTCCCCAACGTCGTACGCCGTTCGTTACCAGGCCGTCGGCTCTGAGATTGGTCAGGCAAGCGACCGTTGCGGGAGGGTTGAGTGTCCGAAGTAGAGGGGTTTCAGAAGGATTGGCTGCGACAATTGCAGCGCCGTTGGCATCACAAGCGTCGAGCCATTCTCGCCATTGCTTGTCGATGGGAGTCGAGGAATTGCGACGAAGCAAGCTTCCATTCACTTCGGCTGTCTCGCTTGTCCATAAGGCAACCGGCGCTCCGGCCGTGGCGAAAATCGAGCCGAGTAACTTTGCCGTTACGCTTTTGCCAGCAGAACCGGCGACGAGGACCAGTGGTGGAGTTGCTTGAGTTGGATTGGATTGACGGGGTTCCGCGTGGGACGGGGTGCTGAGGGCCTTTCGCAAAACGCTGTGTGCGTCGTAGGCATCTTCGACCACGACAAGCGGTGCCGTGATTCCAGGCAACAACCGTTCAGCGACAATCGCCACTGCGCCTTGCTCAACAGCAAGGTCAGCACCACTTGCATCGAACTCGTCGAGAAGAACATAAAGTCCCCCCGGACGTACCGACGAAGCGTCGGCACAGACGGTCGTTGCGATCACCTCGCAAGTGGCGGGGAAGAACGAAGCGCGTGGCAATAGCTCACGCAGCGTCTTCGGTTTGGGGGCTAATTGTACCACTCTTGCCGGCCTCCTTGCCTAGCGATGAGGGTTCCTGTTTAGTTGCTCGATGACTTGAGCGACGGCAGGGTCTTGGAATTACCCGGGCGCGTCAAGGCGGTTTTTAGTTTCTTCAAGAGAGCGGCCCGCTAGCAGCCCGCCGACTGACGTGGCGGAGAATTGCGAAACTTTCTATTTACGCAGCTTAATCTCGCTACTCGTCGATCACGGTCCTCTTTCCCCCTCTTTGTCGTATGACCACAAAAAAAACAAATAGCAAGCCACGCGTGCTTTTTATCGGTGACATGTCGGGCGAAACGGGCTTGGCGGCGGTTGTCGTCAGGATGCAAGAAGAGGCAATCGTTATTCCAAGCGAGTCGCTCACTTGTGCCGTCGATACCCTGGGCCAACATGATTTTGATTTGGTCTGCCTTGCCCAGCCATGGCCTTTGATTGATGTGACCGATACCGAGGCGTTGGTCGCCGCTGCGGCGGAGACCCCCTGCGTACAATTGCTAGGAGTTTGGTGTGAAGGCGAAGAGCGAACCGGCAGGACCGTGGAAGGTTTGACACGAATCTTTTGGCACGCTTGGCGAACTTGGTGGTCCCAATGGCAAGAAAACTTCAAGGGGACTTCCGGAAACAAGAAGCGGCTGACGGGTGAAACGATCGTTCTTGCCACCGATGGCGAGATGGCGGGCGCGCTGCGAGAGATGCTCAGCGATCAAGGGGCAGGCAGCGTCTGGATAGGGCGTGGAGGCCGAGTACCGCAGCCCTCTTTTGTCCAAAACCCAACTGCCGCGATTTGGTCCGGCAAACAGTTCAGCGGTCGCGAAGCGGAATCGCTTCGGCAACTTTGCCAAGAGATGCCATCCTCAAAAAGAGGAACCGCACCGGTCGTCGCGTTGCTCGATTTCCCTCGCGCCGAAACGGTCGCCGCGGCAATGGCCGTTGGTGCCGCCGTTGTCCTGGGCAAGCCCGTGGACGACGATTTGCTTTGCGAATCCCTCCACACAGCGATTCGGTCACAAGAGACAATTCCGTCGATAGAGAAACTCTCCGTACGCAAAGCGGCTTAAAAGAAAGCGTACCCACTTCAGCTATTCTACAGGCCGACAGCGATGGGATGGGGCGATCCTGAGCGGAGGTCACTCTGTTTGGTAAGCTATCTACGGAAATACCGGATGGCCTTTTTTTTGCGAGTTGCCGCTATTCTTTTTCGCGACCCACTCCCCACCCAACATGAATCTTGACGATCCCATCCCGATTTACGATGCCAAAAACCATCTTGAAGCGATTCAGGTGGCTCAATTCTTGAGTTCCCGCGGGATCCAAGCCCATGCGGATGAAGACGATTCCCTGGGGGGCGGGCTCGGGGTTTTTACGTCGGAACCGAAGTCCCAGGTTTGGGTTAGCCGTGGAGACGGAGAAAAAATTGCCGCCTTGCTTGCGGAGTTCGATAGCAACACCGCGCAGCAAGAAGTAGGCCTAGGGACAAGTCAAAAGCTGAAGGCCACGGAACCGATCACGACGGAATGCGAAGAATGTGGCAAGCCATCGACTTACGATGCCGAGCACGACGGGACCGTCCAGGAATGCCCTCTTTGCCACTCCTATGTGGATGTCGGCGAACTCGATTGGGAAGATCAAGACTTCGGCGAACCGGAAGATGCCTAGGAGAGAATACAAATGACAACTCCAATTGGGCGTAGCCCTGAGTTGATGAACCGTGAAGAGACGGTGCTGTTGGTGGTCGATCTTCAAGATCGGTTGCTTGGCGTACAGCCGGATGCCCAACGGATCGTTTGGAACACGGGGCGTTTGGTGGACGGGGCAACCGTGCTTGGTGTACCCATCCTTGCAACGGAGCAGGTGCCGGAAAAACTCGGGCCAACGAGCCATGCAATAGCTGACAAAATCGGGACGGTAATTGCTAAGAAGGCGTTCAGCGCAGCACCCTCGATTTTAGAATCCTTACAGGGCGGACACGTACGCCATGTCTTGCTTGTCGGCATAGAAACGCACGTTTGTATTGCGCAGACGGCGCTCGATCTCGTAGCCGAGGGATTCGAGCCGAAAATTGCCGTTGATGCCGTCGGCTCACGTTTTGCTATCGACCGAGAAGTAGCGCTCAAGCGACTCGAAGCGTCGGGTGTCGGTCTCACAACGACCGAAGCGGCGCTGTTCGAATGGTGCGAGTCCGCAGAGAACCCGGCATTCCGAGCGATCAGTGCGCTAGCGAAAGCAGTGGCTAGCTGCTAGCTGCTACTTCTTTACCTTTTCCCCCTTCTTCGCCTGGGCCGTCTTGGTTGTTACTTGCTTCTTTTTTACCATCCGGGGACGTGTGGTAAGGCCGTTGCGGACGTCGATCCAAGCGGGGCTTGTGGCGACCGAATCGAGCGGCCCGTTTCTCATGATGTAGGTTCGCAAGCGGTCGAGCTTTGCCTCGAACGGAGATTCGTCAAGCGGACCGTGGCCGGGGGCGGTGCCCCAGGCAATGCGGGTGTTGCTGGTCGTACGAAGCTCGTAGACGTAATGCCGCTCGTTGTGGCGAATCTCTGGCGAACGGCTGGGGGCGACATCGACCAAGCGGAGCGAGACCCAGGAGTCCCCCAGAGCTGCCACAAGAGCCACGGCTCCGATGACACGAGGATCCGTCCAGCGGTCGCCAGGGCGAGGCTGAGCGGCCCCCCCGTCGCGGAGCATCTGGCGTAGGTCAATCCGTGGCAGCAACCCCAGCTCGACTCGTGCCAAATCACCCGGGGGAAGAAGCATCGCCTCTCGATCGATCGGGCTAAAAATCGACCCGTCGTAGATCGCTGCTAGCGGCCGTCGGTAGTCCACTTCGACAAGAAGCCGATTGGGGGGCGATTTCGTGATCTTACCGACCGAACGGACCCATGGGTGAAATGCCAGGGCGGTCGCAACCCGTTGTTCCAGTCGGTCAGGAGAGTCGAGCACGGACAAGCCGCCTGATCCTGTTGTGTCGCCCAGGAGGCCACCGTCGCGGAACGCTTCGAGCTTGACGTCGGAGCGAATCCAAGGGGGCTGAGGGCTGAGCGTGACGCTGGAGGCGGTCACGCGGTACTGTGGCAGCGAACGGAGAGATTCACCTGACATTCGCCGAGCCGATTCCATCGCCAGACCCACACCGGACAAGATGGCCAGGGCGGTCAGCGTGCCTCGCCGTGCTAGCAAGGATTGCAAGACCATGCGGAGCGGCCCCGGAATGAGGCGGGATTTCTTTGGCGTGCGTGAAGCGGCCATGGCTGATGGGTGTGGCGAGAGATCGGGTGCGTAACCAAAGGGCTAACGCCCCTTATTCCTACCATCGACACTTTTGCTACCAAATCTCAAGTGCCAGTTCTAGCTCAATCCCCATTCGCTGATCGACCCTTTCCCGCACCGCTTCGATAAGTTGCAGCAAATCGCTAGCCGTTGCCCCTTCGCCAGCGACAAAGAAATTTGCGTGTTTCTGGCTCACTTCCGCAGCGCCGACCGACAGGCCTTTGAGCCCTGCCTGGTCGATCAACATGCCAGCACTCATGCCACGCGGATTGCGAAAGACTTGGCCCGTACGCTGATCGGTCATCGGCTGGTTCGCTTTGCAAACGATCCACGCCTTTTGCATTCGTTTGGTCAGTTCCGCAGGATCGGTCGGTTCAAGCTGGAACGTCGCATCGAGAATCACGAGTTCATCGAGGCTGCTTTGGCGATAGTTGAAGACCAGCTCTTCCCGTTTGCGGGTGAGCGTTTCACCCGTACGGGTTAGCACCGTCACTTCGTGAGCCCATTGGCCAATGTCGCCGCCGCGGCCACCCGCGTTTTGATGCAGTGCGGCACCCACGACGCCAGGAATGCCGACAAGCGTGTCGAGCCCTGACAGACCCGCGCGTACGGTCTCGTTGATAACCGTCGCTAAGGAGGATCCGCCACCAATGTGCGCTTTGTCGCCTTCAATCGAAACGCCTTGAAACACCTCGGCATCGAGCGATAGCACCACGCCCAACACCCCTTTATCGCTCACCAAAACATTCGACCCGGCACCCAGAACGCGGATCGGTGCCCCTTCGTCACGGCAGCGAACCACAATGGCTGAAAGCTCCTCGACGGTCGTCGGTCGTGCCAACCACGAGGCACTGCCACCCACACCAAGCCATGTCCGCCCCGCAAGCGGAGCATCAGCTGTCAGAAACGATTCAAGTCCGGCTGTAAAAGACATGGGAAGGGGGGCTCGCAGGAGTGAACGCTGTAGGGCCCTCTATTGAAGGGGAATCTTGCCTAAAAAGAAAGCCGGGGGCGGGTTAAAGCAAAAGAAGAATTAGACGCGGATGAACGCGGATCGGGCGGATTTTCGCAGA
>JAJRUA010000398.1 GCA_024278035.1 Planctomycetota bacterium
ATCGGCTCGTAAAGACCGCTTTTCGTGCGGACGATCGACTACGAATCCTCACGAACAAGCCAATTCGGCCCACCGACGCCGAGATCGCCACCAACCCGCGATCGCGAAGCGCTAAGATGCGGGTTGCTGAGCGAATTTGAGGGAGCGATGTGTCGTTGACGCAGGCCGAGGAACCTGCGACAAGCCGACATTATGCCCCCCTCTCTGCCCAGTGATCGACTTGCTCCGACTTCCCAAGAGCTCTCTAGAAACGCCACCACCGCCTGGTCCGTTGGCTGGGCGTTGACGGCCATCACTTGCACCGTGCTCGTGGTGGGCGTGGCGATCATTCGGCAATTGAGCGCCGACCCCCAATCGTCTGAAAGGACAACACCATCCACCATCGGGATTGGCAAAAAGCTGCCAGCCGTCAGCCCCGCGCAAGCCCCCCCTGCGCGGCTCGTACTGCGTCCTGAAGAACCGAAATCGTCCAAGGCCCCTCATCGACGAGAAGAGGCACCCCCCACTTTGGACCTACAGCTTTGACTTTAGTTAAGCCGCGAGGCTGCTTCGTTCGCGGCGAACAGGTGGAGTCCTTCGGGGCGGATCGTCAGCGGGGCCTCATCGGCTAGTGTCCGGTCGTGCTCTGCCGGTAGACGGGCAACACAAACTCCGTTCGTATCGCCCAGCTCAAGAGCCCCCGCCAAGCGGTAATGGGCAAGCGTCTCATGGCCAAGCCGTTCGACCACGCCGAGCCGGCCTGTGGCAAAGATTGGCGCTGAGCCTTGCGCTGGCATCAAATCTTCGGGCCGTATCCCCAACACCGCAGGCCCCTCCGGCACCGAGCCCACCTGCCACTCGACTCCCGCTTGCGGTGAGCGGAACCAATCCCCTTCGATGCGTCCCTCAATCAAATTCATCGCCGGGCTGCCAATGAAGGCCGCAACAAACCGGTTGGCCGGGCGACGGTACACTTCCAGCGGCGTATCCACCTGCTGCACCGTGCCATGGTTCATCAGCACCAGACGCTGGCCTAGGGTCATCGCTTCGACTTGGTCGTGCGTGACGTAAACCATTGTTGATTGAAGGCGCTCGTGCAGAGCGGCGATTTCGGTACGCGTCTCGGCACGCAGCTTAGCATCGAGGTTCGAGAGAGGTTCATCGAACAAAAAAGCCGCCGGGTCACGCACAATCGCTCGGCCCAGGGCGACGCGCTGGCGTTGGCCTCCCGAGAGTTCGCGTGGACGTCGGTCAAGCATTGGCTCAATGCCAAGCATCGCAGCCGCTTCGCCAACACGACTCGCAATCTCTTCCTTCGGCGTGCGACGCATCTTGAGGCCAAACGCCATGTTCTGCCGCACTGTCATGTGTGGGTAGAGAGCGTAGTTCTGAAAAACCATCGCAATATCACGGTCGCCGGGGGCAACCTCGTTGACGACTTTACCGTCGATGCGGATTTCGCCCTCCGTGACCTCTTCCAGACCGGCAATCATCCGCAAGGTGGTGCTTTTACCACAGCCACTCGGCCCGACGAGCACGATCAATTCGCCATCTTGGAAATCCAGATCGACTCCACGCACGGCATGAAAGCCATCCGGATACTTTTTGTGAACACCGGAAAGAGAGATGCTGGCCATGAGAGGATCGACCCAATTGCTTGTAGTTAAAAGGGGAAAAGAGCGGCTTTGCCAAACCGATCGAGTGCTTTGGCAACTCGTACCTCAATTTTCAATCATGACAAAGCACTAGCATGATAACCCAAATATGACAAACTATCAGCACCTCTCCAGAACTTCGAGGGCGAGCCGTCAGCGTCTTTTCTCCGGAAGCTAACGCATCCGGCTCGCCTAAGCCCTGTTTTTTGCTCTACAACGGACATTCTACTGTGACTCGCTCCCACGACGATCTTCAGCTCGACTCCGCCCGGACTCTGCCTAGGGTTTTTCTACGGTCCTGCAAAAAAAGATTATGGCGACAAAAAATCAGTGACTCGACGGGAGCCTCGCTCACCGGAGGGCAACTCCTCATGCGGTCGCTCGTACTCCGCAGGTTGCTGATGCGGGAGGTTCTCAAGCCCGACGAAGAACGGGTCGGCGTGTTGCTCCCCCCTTCAAACGGTGGCGTGATCGTCAATGCCGCGCTTTCTTTGATGGGTCGAGTGGTGGTGAATCTCAATTACTCGGCTTCCTCCGAGGTAATGAACGCCTGTGTCCAAGCGGCAGGGCTAAAACATGTGCTCACAAGCCGAAAAGTTCTTGACAAACTCGATCCCCAGCTCGATGCTGAATTGATCTGCCTCGAAGATTTACGCGAATCCTTAAAGCTGAGTGACAAGATCGCCGGTGCGATGGGTGCCTACCTCACACCGGCGGCGATCACGGAACGAAAGCTCGGGCTCACGAGCGCCTCGCCCAACGATCCGGTGACTATCATTTTTACCTCTGGCTCCACCGGTCGGCCCAAAGGGGTGATGCTCAGCCATCGCAACCTGATGGCCAACATTCGGGCGATGGACAAGGCAGTGCGGCTCAATCCTCAAGATATCCTTCTCGGCATTCTCCCCTTCTTCCACGCCTTTGGCTACACCGTTACTCTTTGGGCCCCGCTGACGCTCGACATTGCAGGGGCCTACCATTTTAATCCGCTCGATGCCCGACAAGTTGGCAAGCTAACCAAGGCAAGCGGCGCAACGATCTTGCTTAGCACACCGACGTTCCTACGGACTTATCTGAAGCGGGTCCCTCCCGAAGATTTTGCTTCGCTCCAAGTTGTCGTAGTCGGTGCAGAGAAATTACCTCTATCGCTTAGCGACGCCTTCGAGGCGCGCTTTGGTATCCGGCCTGTCGAAGGCTACGGTACGACCGAGCTTTCGCCACTCGTTTCGCTGAACGTGCCTCCGAATCGCTCAACGACCGAAGACGTTGATTTGCGTGAAGGAAGCATCGGCCAGCCCGTCTCGGGCGTCCAAGCCCGAATTGTCCATCCGGAAACGGGCGAACCGCTCGCGACCGACGAAGAGGGAATGCTCGAAATTTCCGGGCCCAACTTGATGTTAGGCTACCTTGATGACGCCGAAAAAACGGCCCAGGTTGTCCACGACAATTGGTACGTCACGGGCGATATCGCCCGGATCGATGCCGAGGGGTTCATCTTCATCACGGGTCGGCAAAGTCGTTTCTCAAAGATCGGCGGCGAAATGGTTCCGCACATCCGCGTCGAAGAAGAGATTCAGGAAATCCTAGGCGGCGACGATGCCGAGGAGCAGTTGGTTGTCGTTACCGCCGTACCCGACGAGCGTAAAGGAGAACGGCTTGTGGTGGTTCATCTGCCAACGAACATCTCGCCTGACGAGGTGGTCCGTCGATTACGAAAAACGGGCCTGCCCAACCTTTGGATTCCCTCGACCGACTATTTCCTTGAAGTCGAATCGCTACCGTTACTTGGATCCGGAAAAACCGACCTCAAGGGCCTTCATCAATTGGCACTCGAGCATTTTGGTTCAACGGAATCGTAGGCGATCCTTCAGCGCAGACGCGTCGAAGCTTGCACGACGGGCGACACCGCTACGCGCTGCTGTTGTTCTAGCCGCTGTGCCGACCGTTCGGCCGTACGCTGGCAAACCTGAACAAACTGCAGGCGTGTCGGAGCGTCCACCTTCTTCAGGTGCTGAGCCAAACGCATCATGCCTGCCGGGCTTCGCTCGGCGGTGCGTGAGAAGAGCGAAACAAAACGCATTGTTTCGACGAAATTATGGTCCGCCGTTCGCATAACGAGGGGCCCCAGGGTTTTGGCAATCAGCCCTGCCGTCGGACGATCAAAATCGACAAACGAATCAAGATTCGCACGCACGTAGCTACGGCCATCGGCCCCAACGAAGGCTTGCGACCTGAAGAGCATCACACAGGTTGCTGTCACGGGCTTGGGCATGGGCGGGGCATCGTACACGCCCGTGCAGTGGACCAGCACTTGCTGAGGCTTGGCTCCGCCCCCTTCGGCATGAAGCACACGGATATCTCCGACCGTGCCGGTGGTATCCTTCGCCCTGAAACGGTTAGGTCCGACTCGATCAAGCGTCAGCTTGCTGACGCCCATCAGGTTCCATACTTCGACCACCAATTCGGGCCGACCGGTGAGAAGGGTGAACATTTCCGCATCGCACTCGATCACTCGGGGCGGCATCTTGCGGTAGAGGTCGGCGCGGCGAACGACTTCCGAAACGGCGTTCCGGTCTCCCTTGGAAAGAACCTTCCAAGGAATGGCACGAGAAGCCACCCGGCGTGCTTCACGACTGCTCTCGCCGCTGCTCGTTCCCCCAGCTATCGCAAGTGGTGCCATGGCCAAGAGGGCCATCAACGCCAGCACACAACAACTAAGGTATTTTGCAAGCGGCGCGCAGTCAGCTCTAAGCAGACGACACGCCATCGATTCCCCCCCGGAATGGCACTCGACAAGAGAAGGGAAGCCGCAGCCCCCCTCCGCGGATCTTTTTTGTGATCTGTTCCTCTAGTGTCGGCCAGCAGAGGCAATCAGCGTGAGCGATTCACCTTCACGCTAGCACCGCAATCGCTCTTGCAAGAAGAACGCCTCCACGTGACACTCGGACTCAATCCAAGCGTTCCTAACCGCCCCTTTTTTCCACCTCCACGTTTCAGGCCCTCTCGTGAGATTGTTCTCGCCATCCGTACGACGACTCGCTCGACAACTTGCCCTGCTGGGTGGGCTTGTTTTTGTGGGTAGCAACGTCGTCTGGCCTTGGGCGCAGGAGCAGCTTTCGGAGCAGATCGGACGTGTCGCCCGTAGCGGATCGGCCCCCCGCAGCGATTGGGCCACCCACAGCAAATGGGCAAATAGCCCGGCTGCTTACGAAACGCTCCTGGCGCTAGACGACTCGGCGCTAGGAACCTTGCTTCGGAACGCCGTGGCAAGCGACCCTGAGGTTGCGAGACCCGCCAGGGCTGCCCTCGCCATTCGTGTGGATACATGGCGAGCCCAAGACGCAGCCGGTGGCTCCCTCCGCCTCGCCCTTCATGTCGATCGGATGCTCACCGAGATGGAAAGACAAACGCCGTCGATGACCTACTCCAGCAAAGCCTGGGCAACAAGATTTGCGGACCGGCTGTTGGCAATGACGCCTCTTGTGCCAATTAATAAGCGAGGCACGCTAATCGCTTCGGTCGATCACCTGCTTGAGACGCTGGCAACGACTCCCACCTTGCCCGACCCACCAGCGCCGACCATGACGCCCATTGCAACCCAACCCGTACCGAAGGAAATCACGGAACCAATCCCTACCCGCACACCCAAAAAACCGAGGGTCGCTGTTGTCGAATCGACCCCACCACCGTCCGTTCGGCCCCCCCCACCCAGGACAATTGCAGCCAAAACCCTTACCGAGAAAAATTCCGTCGGCCAAGACAAAGAGGCGTGGCAACCTGCTTGGCGCGATGGGCAAGTCAGCTTACCCGGTCCGCGTCCGAAGGAGCCTCGTCCGAAGGGACACGGTCAACTCGAACCCAGGCCGCTCGTCGCTGAGCCTGCCCAACCACTCATGTTGCCGGACAACTATTCCTCGGCAACCGACCGTCAACTACTCGCAGCGTTGCTAAAGAACGAAGCCCCCTTACGAACCTCGCAACAACCTCGTGCAACAGGGCCCGCATCAAAACCTGGGCCCGCATCAAAATCAGTGAAAACGGATTGGCGACTTGCCAAAAGGCTGGAATCCCTGGGCAACGCGCTCCGCTCTCGTGGGTTTACGGGCGTTTCGATGACGCACGTTCGACTGCTCCTCTCCGAGAGCGTCTCCGACCGAATCCGTTTGGTCGAGCGATTGCTTGTTGACCGAACGGGCGATACCGCCCGGCTGCTGTTGCTCTTAGCCCAGGACGAGTCTGCCGACGTTCGCGTAGCGGCGATCACAGCGCTCGGCTCTTCGCCAAGAAAAGAACTGGTCGAAGCCGCGTGGGCACTCGCTTTACGAGATAAAGATGCCCGTGTCGCCCGCGTCGCCGAGCAAATCCGAGAGCGCCGGAAGTAAGGGGAAACTCCATACCAGGAGAACTTCTACGCAAGCACGTCGGAGTCCAAGGGGTAAATCGTTATTTTCCCGTGATCTTGACGATCACCGAGTTCTTGCGACGGCGTTCTTGTTCGCGTTGCTCGGCTTTCGCCTTCTTCCTATCCCCCACTGCAAGTGATCCAATCCGCAAAAAAAACACCAAGAGTCAGAACGCGTATGACTTCGGGTTCGCTAACTACTTAATTTCAGGTCAGGTGACAGGGAGGTTCCCCGAATAGGTTCCACTCCGAAGAAGACAGGAGAAAAAAGTCGGCTCAAGCATTGTTCCCGGATAGATGCTTTAGTTCTACCCGCGACCATCACTTGCTAGGCATGTGCTCGATCACCTTGTCGATCAGCTTGTACTCGAGCGCCTCTTCAGCGGACATGAAATTGTCGCGGTCGGTGTCGGCTTCGAGTTGTTCGAGCGTTTTGCCCGTGTGCTTGGCAAGGATTGCGTTGAGCTTGGTTTTAGTCTTCTTGTACTCGGTGGCGTGGATGAGAATGTCCTCGGCCGTGCCTTCCATGCCAGCGAGCGGCTGATGGATCATCACCCGACTGTTGGGGAGCGAATGGCGTTTGCCTTCGGCACCGGCGGCTAAGAGGACGGCCCCCATGCTGGCGCACTGGCCCAGGCAATAGGTCGAGACATCGCAACTGACAAACTGCATCGTGTCGTAGATTGCCATGCCGGCGGTGACGCTGCCGCCGGGTGAGTTGATGTAGAGATGGATATCGCTCTTCGCGTCGTCCGAATGAAGGAACAATAGTTGGGCGACGATGTTGTTCGACACCTCATCGTTGATGGCCGAGCCGAGGATCACGATGCGATCAACCAGCAAGCGGCTGTAGATGTCCATCGCCCGCTCTTCGCGGCCGCTCTTCTGGATGACGTAAGGAATGAGAGGCATGGGAGAGGTCCGTTCTCTAAAAAGGATAGCAACTGAATCGCGGTACGAATAAAACTGGCCGTCAGCTTTTAGCC
>JAJRUA010000399.1 GCA_024278035.1 Planctomycetota bacterium
GACATCACTGCGGCCCAGCCGATTTCTAGCTGCCCTCCTTGTGGACCAAACAAGGCAAATAGCGCCGCGCAGCAGACCATCAGCCAGTTCCCAGGCAGCCCCAGCAAAGTGAGCGTCCAACCCGCGACCACGGCTGATATTAAGAGCGTGACAGCGAAAAAGGTGAAGAGGTAGTCCACTGGCAGAATGTTGGGAAGAGGTAATGGGGAACTGGGAAATGGTACTTTTAACAGATATCCCAGCTTAGTATTCGTCTCGAAGAAAACTATCTTGGATTTGGTCGCAGGCTCCGAATCCTAGAGCTTCAATGAACGGCACCCTTCTTTTGCGAGTGGCAGCCTTCAATTTACCGTAGGATAGGCTTCCAGCCTGTCAGGCAGTTCAATAGACAGGCTGGAAGCCTGTCCTACGAGCTAGAGAAGTTCTGCCGCTCTCCTTAAGCCATGAATCTACGGGAATTCAGCCCCATTTTGTTCTCACCTCTTTCGGCTACAATGGAGCGTTTGTGTTTTGCCGGATTGAGAAGACTGGCAATAAGTCTCATTTATCGAGGAGTGTCGAGTGCCCGGAACCTGTATTATTGGATTGCAATGGGGCGACGAAGCCAAGGGGAAAATCGTTGATCTGCTCACACAGCAGCACGATGTGGTGGTGCGTTTTCAAGGCGGAGCGAATGCGGGTCATACGGTCGTCGTGGGCCAGGAGACCTACAAACTCTCGCTGTTGCCCAGCGGCGTGCTGACCTCCGGAGTGACGTGCGTCATCGCAGGCGGCGTGGTTTTCAATCCTGCCAAAGCGATCGAAGAACTCGACGAACTTGCCTCGCGAGGAGTCGAAGACAGCGATAATTTGCTGATCAGCGATCGAGTGCATATGATTTTTCCATGGCATTTTGCCGAAGATAAAACGCTCGACCAGAACACTTCGGACGGCGAGAATATCGGCACCACGCAACGAGGCATCGGCCCCTGCTATCGCGATAAAGTAGGCCGGTCCTACGCGATTCGTCTTGGCGATCTCTACCGGGATACCTTTCCCGATCAGGTAAGGCACAACGTCAAGGCAAAGAATGCCGTGTTGGCTTCGATGGTCCCAGACGGTGGATTCAAACCACTCGACGCCGAAGCGATCTGCAAACAGTACCTCGCCTACGCCGAACGACTGAAGGACTATGTCGCCGACACGACCGAATATCTGCTAACCGCGGCCGAAGCGGGAAAACGCATTTTGTTTGAAGGGGCACAAGGGGCGCTGCTTGATGTCGACCATGGGACTTATCCGTTTGTCACGAGCAGCAATAGCTCGGGTGTCGGAGTGAGCAATGGTTCGGGGGTGCCGGCGCGATATATCAACAAAGTGCTCGGCATTGTAAAGGCCTATACTACGCGAGTCGGCGGAGGGCCATTCCCCGTAGAGCAAGACAACGAAATCGGCCAGAAAATTCGCGATCAAGGTAACGAATACGGCACGGTAACCAAACGTCCCCGACGTTGCGGCTGGCTCGACGCCGTAGCAGTACGCTACACAACGCGACTGAGCGGCGTTGATTCGATCTGCCTGATGCTACTCGATGTTCTGAGTGGCGTTGGCGACTTGAAAATATGCACCGCTTATAAAATTGACGGCAAAGAAACCAAACGGTTTCCTAGCCACATCGACGACCTGCGCCGAGTCGAACCAATCTACGAAACTCACCCGGGCTGGGACGAGGATCTCACCCAGGCGACTTCCTTGGATGATCTTCCGGCCAATGCCCGCGCTTATGTCGATCGTGTTGGAGAATTGGTTGGAGTGCCGGTAGAAATGGTCTCGGTGGGGCCAGCCCGTAGCCAGACGATCTCGGTAGGTTCCGAACCGCTAGTCGCGGTCAAGTCTTAGGCCCATCAAAACAATGTCCCAGGACGCTATCCCCCAATTACTTGGCGAACTATCCCGCGAGCGTTGGCCGCGGCATATCGCGATCATCATGGATGGCAATGGGCGTTGGGCTCAGCAGCGCGATTTACCGCGGGTTGAAGGGCATCGCGCGGGTGTGTCCTCGGTACGAAAAATTACCGAGGAGTGTGCGCGGCTCGATATCGAGCAATTGACTCTCTATTGCCTTTCAAGCGAAAACTGGAAACGACCGCAACAGGAAATCGATTTCCTGATGCACTTGCTTGAACAGTACATGATCGAAGAACGCTCGACGATTATGGAGAATGATGTCCGAGTGCGAATGATCGGACGCCGCACCGACATTCCTGAGTCGGTTTTGAAAGAACTCGACCAGACAGTCGAAAGGAGTTCGTCGAACCACGGCATGTGGCTCAATTTGGCGATCAACTACGGCGCGCGGGCAGAATTGGTCGACGCGATGCAAGCGATCGGTAAAGAGATTGCCGAGAAGAGCCTTGCCGTCAACGAAATCGAGGAGCAAACGATTTCCGATCATCTCTACACCGCAGGACTCGCCGATCCTGATTTGTTAATACGAACCGCAGGAGAAATGCGAATCAGCAATTTTCTGCTCTGGCAAATCAGCTATTCCGAACTCTGGATCACCGAGAAATGTTGGCCCGAATTCGACGAAGAGACTTTGCACCAAGCGATTCTCGATTTCGCGGGCAGAAATCGCAAATTTGGGGGGCTGACAAAATGAATGTCGCTTTATTGAGAAATGATGAACTAAAATCGCGTCGGCCTGCTACTTTTTCTCTTCAGTACATCTACGACGATTTTAACTATTGGACATTTGTCACCTCGTCCGAGTAAACTGCAAACCATGCTTCGTTGGCGAATAGTCCTGGGAATTCTTCTTGTTGCGTTGTCGCTAACGTTATGTTGGTTCGATGCGCATGCCCTGCGGCCAGGAATCTATATGGCGCCGCTGGCGGTGATCCTCTGCCTGCTTGCCACTCAAGAAATGCTTGGCCTGATTCGCAGATTGGGGCAAGATCCATTGGGTTGGACGACTTACGTTGGTACTCTACTTCCCCTACTAGGAGCATGTGCGCCGATCGCCTGGACCGAATATCCGAGCGACTGTCCCGTAGGACGATTAGGCTGGCTTGCTTGCGGACTTGCGGCCGGTTTGATCGTGGCCCTACTCGGCGAGATGCGACGCTACCAACAACCGGGCAACACGATTACCAATCTCTCTCTCTCGGCTTTTTCAATTCTCTATATCGGCGGCTTGATGGGCTTTCTGGTCCAATTACGACTCTTGGACATCGGCTCGGGTGTCTCACGAGGAGGGTTGTTGGCTATGATCTCAGCGGTCGTAGTGGTGAAAGCCGCAGATATCGGCGCGTATACCGCTGGGAGTTTGTGGGGCAGTCATAAAATGGCCCCGGTGATTAGCCCTGGAAAAACGTGGGAAGGCGTACTGGGTGGGCTCGTGCTTGCCGTTATCGGGGCGTTGCTTACCCTGGGACCACTGGCTGGAGCTCTTGGCTGCGAAAGCAGCGTGAGTTGGATAAAATGGCTTTCTGGCGCCGTGGCTTACGGACTCGTCGTGAGCAGTGCTGGTATCCTCGGCGACTTGGCCGAATCGCTACTCAAACGTGATGCCGGAGTGAAAGATTCGAGTTCTTGGCTACCTGGGTTCGGCGGCGTGCTCGATCTGCTGGATTCGTTGCTCGTAGCAGCTCCTGTGGCCTACCTCTTTTGGGTATCAGGACTGGTCGGGCAGTGAAACGGTCCATTCCCTCGGGTGTCGACGCCCTGAACAACCAATGCAATCCTTATAAACCTTTTGCCACTAACCATTTAGGCATAACTGACAGGGTTCCACTAGTTTCGCGCTAGGACGATTAGGTATAGTTAATGAAAGCCGTCAGCTCTCAGCTATCAATAAAAAGTGATGTCTTGCGGACAGCTAATAGCTAACAGCTTTTTACTTCGAGCGGCAGCCAGTGTGCGGTCGCCTTGTGTGCATGATTGAAGCAACTATCTCGGTCGACGACGCCGAAAATCTTGTTCTCTTGCTTGGGGTCCAGGATCAGCACCTCAAACAGATTCGTAATATCATTCCCGCAAAGATTTCTGCTCGCGATGGAAAAATTCTCGTCCAGGGCGACGAGGCTGACGTGACCAAAGCAACGGCCGTCCTTGAAGAGCTACGCACAAGAATCGACCGCAATATTTTGCTCGATTCCGACATGGTCTCCCAGGTAATCCGTCGAGTCACAAGTGGCGAGCAAATACTCAACTCCGATCCGATTGGAGTTCGCAGTGGACGATCGATTCACCCACGCACTGAGGGTCAAATCAAATACGTCGAAGCGATTCGGAATCATGCTCTCGTATTTTGCACTGGCCCCGCCGGCACGGGTAAAACCTATCTCGCCGTCGCTACGGCAGTCGAAGCGTTACGTGCTCAACAGATTCGCAAAATCGTTTTAGTGCGTCCCGCGGTCGAAGCGGGCGAAAGCCTCGGCTTCCTACCGGGTGATTTGGAGGCAAAAATCAATCCCTATTTGCGTCATCTCCTCGACGCTTTACAGGACATGCTCGACTACGATCAAATGCGACAAGCGATGGAAGAAGATGTGATCGAAGTTGTGCCTTTGGCTTACATGCGTGGCCGAACCCTTAACGAAGCGTTTATCATTCTCGATGAAGCACAAAACACGACCGTGTCGCAAATGAAAATGTTTCTGACGCGCATGGGCGAAGGCTCGCAGGTGGTCGTCTCGGGCGACACTTCGCAAACCGATTTATCTGCTCATACCAAGAGTGGTCTGATAGATGCCTTGTCACGCTTGCGCAACATCGATGGCTTTGCTCGCGTGACACTCGGCCCCTCTGATATTGTTCGCCATCGATTGGTACAAGACATTGTCCGCTCTTACGAGGAGGGCTCAAAGAAGAAGAGATAAGGAAAGGTCGGAGGTCGGGAACTCTCGTCTTCTCTCACCTCCAGCCTCTCATCTCCAACCTCTTTCACTATGTTCAACGGAAGTCAAAAACGCACGAGGCAACAACGGGTTGCCATGGTCGAGTTGCCTCCAGGCGTTTGGGGCATACTTGCCGGCCAGCTCAGACGGGGCAGTATTCTGCTGCGTCTGTCTCTGTGCGCTTTGGTTGCTTTGATGCTCTGGGCTTTCACTCGCGGGTGGGATCCGCCGTTCGATTATCGACTAGGTGAGATTCCGCAACGCGATATTGTGGTCCGTGTCGACTTCCAGCAGCCTGACCCTAAGAAGACCGAAGAGAAACGCGAAGAAGCTCGGCAATTAGCCATCGCGATCTACGACCAAGACCTTGAACCTCTTGTTCAACTGAGAGCTCAGCTACGACTTGATCTCGGGAAGCTTCTTTCGCCGGAGACCTATGCCGATTTGGACAAAGAATTGTGGTCGCAATTCCAACCCCCTCTTGCCGAAGGGACTCCCGATCCGACCGAGGAAGAGCGCGAACAACAATACCAACGATTTTGCGAGGCCTTTGCAGAAGATGGTTTACTTGAAAAATTTGGCGAACAGCTAACCGAGGCCATGTCTCCGCTGGATCAATGGGGCTTACTGGGCGAGCTGGCTCAGGATGTGAACTTGGAAAAAATCTTCGTGCGGGCTGGCAGTGAGAATGGCTTTACAACTCCTGCACAGCGAGACGTTTCGGAAGTTCTCATCGACAATGCTGCCGCCCGCTTACAGCAATCACTCAACGAAAAACTCGGCTCGATCGAATTGGCTCAACGTGTTTTTGCTTGGATTCGCCCACGTCTCAAGCCCACACTCACGCTCAATAGCGAAGCGACTCACGAAGCACAGACAAAAGCCGCAGCTGAAGTGCCTATTCAAACCAAGCCATTTCACGCTGGCGAAGATACCTTAGCCCGAGCCGGAGAGCCGCTCACCGTCGAGGTGCTTGACTTGCTTCGCCTGGAATACGAACAAATGTTGTCCGAACGAGATATGGGATCCCAGATCCGTCGATCGCTTGCCATTTTGGGAATGTATATTGCACTTTACACATTGTGTGGATTCTACATCTACACGCGTGACCCAAAAATCTTATCAGAGCTCCCTCGCTTTGTTTCACTGTTGTCGCTCGTGATTATGTCGGTCATTCTCTCATGTATTGTCAGCCAATATAGCTGGGGATCTGATCTGATTCCGCTTTTGCTGTTGGCAATGACTGCGGTCATTGCCTACGACCAAGAAATGGCTTTGCTCCTGGCTGCTTCAGTGACGCTGATTAATACGATTTCAATCGGTCACGATATTTCGCAGGCTTTGGTGTTAATAGCAACCGTAGCCGGAGCCATCCTCGTTTTGAAACAAGTCCACACACGTGGAAAGCTTCTCTCTGTTGGATTTGTAGCCGCTGGAGTTGCGTTGCTGACAACGGTCGGCGTGGGGACACTTTTCGGCCAACCTTGGTCGTTGCTATGGGAACATGGCTTCATGCTTGCCATTTGGTCGGTCATTGCCGGTTCGTTAATGACGGTCCTATTACCAACAGTCGAACGCGTTTTCGGCGTACAAACCGATCTGAGCCTCATCGAATTGGGTGACCCCGCACATCCGTTGCTGCAGGAATTAATCCGACGAGCCCCCGGCACCTACAACCATTCGATCACCGTCGCATCGCTGGCCGAAGCAGCCGCAGAATCAGTCGGCGCTAGGGGGCTTTTGGTTCGAGTAGGTGCCTACTTCCACGATATCGGTAAAATGCTCAAACCGGGTTACTTCATCGAAAATCAGACTCCCGGAGAAAACCGGCATGATTCTCTCGTCCCGGCAATGAGTACTTTAGTAATTATCGCTCATGTCAAAGACGGTGCCGACTTGGCTCGACAGAACAAGCTGCCCGAACCAATCATCGATTTCATCCAGCAGCATCACGGCACAACGCTAGTTGAGTACTTTTATCAACAGGCCAATGAACAGAAAGAAAAAAATCCGGACGGTGGTGAGGTCGACGAAAGCTCTTTCCGCTATCCTGGTCCCAAGCCACAAACTAAAGAGGCCGGAGTGCTCATGCTCGCCGATGCCGTCGAAAGTGCTAGCCGAGCCCTCAAAGAACCCACGCCTTCTCGCATCGAGAGCATTGTTGAAGAATTGACCATGAAACGCCTGCTTGATGGGCAATTCGACGAATGTGGGCTTACTCTGGAAGAAGTCCACAGAATTGGCGAAAGTCTGATAAAATCATTGACTGCCGTTTACCA
>JAJRUA010000400.1 GCA_024278035.1 Planctomycetota bacterium
GCCGAGGTTTAGAAGTCCACCATAAAACGAGTGCCAAGTATGGTGTAATTACCAGACAATGCCCCAAGCGAGTTTCCTACGCTGTCAAAGCCTTCGTGGTCGTCGATTTCGCCATAGATAGCGTTGAACTGCACACGGGAGTAGGCGTTCCAGTACCAGTTGAGCCCAAGGGTATGGCTTTGCCCGACACCGCCTAAAATGTCGCCGTCGTTGAAGTCTGCGTAGGACCAGCGGTAGGCAACCTGCCAGGCACCCCAGCCGCCCTTGACGCCGTCATCGCCCGTGTCGACCAGAAAAAAGTTTTCGATTGGTTTAATACGGTCGAGAACACCTGCCGACCGCTTCCAAGGCATGTGTTCGCCTGTGAGGAAGTAAGAGATATAAGCATAGCCGCCGTGGAAATTCAGATCGGTGCCGCCGTTGCGATCGAGCCAGAGGTTCTGGTACTCGCCAACCAATTGAACGGGCCCAAAGTTCCAGACATTTTCTAAGCCGACCATTTGATAGTTATCGGCACCGTCGATTCTTCCGGTATCGAGCCATCGACGAATCGAGCGGGCTTCGGGTCGTTGGCGAAAACGGGCCTCGTTCGCGGCCCGCCCATCCAGGCCGCTCCCATCGGGATTCGCGGCGGTCCCCGAGATGGCCCAGTGGCCATAGCCCCTGCCGTCGGAAGCCTCGTCGTACCAAAAAGTATTCGCCAATCGCCCCGCCACTTCCAATTGATAGTGGTCACTAACGTATTGACCCTCATCTTGAATCAAGCGTTGGTTAAAAACACCATACCGCCAGTTCCACGCTTGATCTTCAGAGACGCTATAAGATTCGATGCCTAAACGACGTGCATCCTGATTGAACGATTCGATGACAAACGGGCGTTCTAAAAAGACGTTGTAGCGACTACTATTGAGATGATCTAAGCCGTAAGGACGCTTTTGATTTCCGATCAGCAGCGTCTGCAAGAAAGGGAGATCATTCCAACCGAGATAAACATCACGAAATTCCGTATTATTGGCGCCGGCAAACTCCATTTCAATCTTGTAGAGCATCGTCTTCCCAAGATTGCCTTTGACACCAAAACGAACACGGCGGAATCCAAGACGATCTTGGGGCGTAATGGTCGGGTCGTTGTTCTCAAAAACATTGATCGCCGGTGAGGTTCCCGGAAATGCCCATTGATCGACATGAATTCGGCCGTTGACTTTCATCGTTGCCTTGCTGTGCCCTGACGCGGCAAGGCCTTTAAGCTTTTTCTTGAGATCGGAGTGTTTGTCGTCCAGCTGGTCGTAATTGGTTTCTAAGTCGGTATACAAACCTTCCAGCTTTTCTAGTCGCTGCTCAACCGTAAAATCCTCGGCCTCTTCCCTTTGATCTGTCTTTTCTTGATCCGTCTCAAAGAGACGAAAGTTGTCGAAGGCAACCAGCTGGAGAGGTTGGTCCTGGGCGAAGAAGGGCAGGGGAGTCTGCCCAACGCTTTCGCCTACCAGTAACACGGCACACAAGGATGCTGAGATCGCCATCAAGAGAAGGCGGCTACCAAGGGCTTGTTTTCCTGCGGATTGCGGGAATGCAGTCAATTGCATAGGAAACGGTCTCTCCAGATAAATAAAGAATCTACTGCGAAGTGATTAAAAATCCCGCAGCTCTTGGCAACGAAAGAAGAGTTGGGCTTCTAACGCCTAGTAAGAGTCTCTAGTTAAAGCGGCTTATGTAGCTTGTAGGGTCTACATGCCTTCCAGCGATATTATCGACCGCCGTGGAGTTCGCGTTGTACGCTTTAGTCCGAAAATTCCGATAGTTTGGGTGAAGATTTTGTGAAGAACCGGAAGAACCGTTACAGCTTCACATCGCTGCTAGCACTTGGGCTATCGCAGTCAGAGCATTTTTGTCGGAGTGCGAATCACCAAGTGCCGTAGCTCGGTCATGTCTTCCATGGCGAAGCGAATGCCCTCACGCCCCAGGCCGCTATCTTTTACCCCGCCGTAGGGCATATTGTCGACGCGCCAGGAGGGGACGTCTCCGATAATCACGCCACCGACTTCTAGCTCATCCCAAGCGCGTTGAATCTTGTAGATATCGCGCGTAAAGATGCCCGCTTGCAGGCCAAACTGGCTGTCGTTCACCTCAGCCAGAGCCTCGTCAAAATTGCTAAACCGACTGAGCACCGCGACCGGTCCGAACGCTTCTTCAGTGCAAAGTTCTTGGTCTTTGGGAATGTCTTCAAGCAGAGTCGCGTCGAGCATTGCCCCCTCACGCTTTCCGCCGCAAAGCAACGTGCCACCGGCGTCAACGGCTGACGTAACCCAAGATTCGAGCCTTTCCGCTTCGCTGACAGCAATCATCGGGCCAATAAAAGTGTCTTCATTTTTCGGGTCGCCGGCAATAAGCTGCTTCGTTGCCGCGACGAGCCGCTCTTTCACGGCATCGTAGATCGACTCGTGGATGATAATTCGTTGCACTCCGATGCAGCTTTGCCCCGATTGGTAAAACGCCCCAACAACAATTCGCTCGACCGCATCATCCAGATCGGCATCGCTATCGACAACACAAGCGGCATTTCCCCCCAACTCCAGAACCACGGGCTTCTTGCCCGCGCGAGCTTTTAACGCCCAACCAACCCCAGGCGAGCCAGTAAAACTTAGGAGCTTCAGCCGGTCGTCGGTCGTAAAAAGGTCGGCTCCGTCGCGACGGCATGGCAAAATCGAGAAAGCCCCCTTCGGCAGATCGGTCTCGGCCAGTATCTCGCCGATCACAATCGCACCAATCGGCGTACGGCTAGCCGGCTTCAAAATAAAAGGGCACCCGACCGCAAGCGCTGGAGCAATTTTGTGAGCTGCCAAATTGAGCGGAAAGTTGAACGGCGAAATAAACGAACAAGGGCCAATTGGCACACGCTGAAACATCCCCCGATAGCCACGTGCCCGAGGCGAAATTTCTAGGTTCATCACTTCGCCGGTGATGCGAACCGATTCCTCCGCAGCGATCCGAAACGTGTCGATCAATCGAGACACTTCGCCGCGACTATCCTTAATAGGTTTCCCTGCTTCAACACAAAGCGAATAGGCCAGCTCTTCCGCTCGCTCGGTAAACCGATCGACGCAATGATTGAGTACCGCTTGACGCTCGTAGGGAGCCATACGTCGCATCGGTTCGGTCGCTTCAACGGCCGACGCAATGGCGCAGTCGATCGTCGAGGCATCCGCCATGGCGACTCGGGTAGCTGACTCACCGGTAAATTTATCCGTCACCACCAAATCGGTATTCGGGCTGACAGCCTCGTTGGCCAAATAATAAGGATAGCTTTTCTGAAGCATGACGCAGGCTTTCAAATGAGTTGGCTTTTTTCTTGGATTTCGTGATTGAGA
>JAJRUA010000401.1 GCA_024278035.1 Planctomycetota bacterium
CTCCCCTCGTACCCAATCGGATCCCTGTTTATCCACCGCCCCAACTGCTGATGATAAAACCGATTCCGATTAAGCTGTAACCCGGTCCCTGGGTCGATTCTTCTACCCGTGTAGAGAAGCTCGTTACCAAAGTCACTCTTATTGTCGGCGCATTGCGGCTGATTATACCATCGCGGGCATTTCTAGGCGTTGGCCTGCCATCCAGATCGATTCGATGGGCTCTTCTGAGGTGAGAAGGGCTGCGAGCAATTCGTCGGGGCGGCCGGTCGCTCCGGTTGGGAGCGGCACTGTGACCAAGTCGGCTTGGCCGCCGGGACGGATCGCTCCGACATCGTCAAGGCCTAAGGCCTCGGCTCCGGTGAGCGTGCCCATACGGAGGATCACTTCCGGGTCGGTCCCCGGGTGGCGGGACGCCACTTCGCGCATCTCGCCGAGGATCGAAAGGTCCGGGTTCGACGCCCGGCTGTCGGTGCCCAAGCAGACCGGCACGCCCAACTCCAAGGCGTCAGCGAGCGGGTAGTCTGGGTGTTTGAAGTGGGCGTGCGTACGTGGGCAGTAGACGAGCGACATTGCCCCTGCGTGTCGGGCCATCATCGCCAGCGCCGCGTGTTCCAGATAGTTGCCGTGGACAACGAGCGACTTGGGAGCGCGGGTGAGCATCCGCAGGTAATCCATCGGACAAGAGCCGCGGCCAATGACCCACGGGTCCCACATGCCACGCTCTTCGAGGATCTCTTGGAACGGTCCTTTCCCCTCTCTGAGCAATTGCAACTCTTCGGGCGACTCGGCCAAGTGCATCGCGACGATCATGTGCCGCTCGGTAGCAACCGAGACGAGCTCACGAATCAATTGGGGCGAAGCGGTGTAAGGAGAGTGGGGGCTAATGCCCACGCGATAACGTCCGCCGATCCATCCCCTGCCGTTGGAGTTGCTACCGTTAGTCGAGTTGCCATTGGACGAGTTGCCATTGGAAAGGGGGCTCGCTGCGCCATTCGTCGCATATCCGTTGCCATTCCTGCCATTGCCATTTCTGGGAGCATGGACAAAACGATCGATCTCTTCGAGCCGATTCTCGGCTGCCGCCAAGGCCGACCCGGCACGCGCTTGCGAAAAGCCGATCGACTCTTGCAATAAAACCAGGCGTGGCGAGGGGCCCTTGATGTGATAGGCGTCGGTCTCGGTTCGGCAAATCTCAGCGATCGTCGTCACGCCATGGCTGAGGCTCTCTTCCAAGCCGGTAGCGATCGCTTTGCCGATGGTCTTTGCCGTCGGTCGCTTTTCGATCACCTGGCGAATCCACTTGGGGAGCGCTCCCCCCTTGCGACCCACTCTCCGTTTGAGATGGCTGAACTCGAGATGGCAATGGGCATTGACCATTCCCGGAATGAGGGCAACGTCGCCAAGGTCCTCGACCTCGACACCTGCGGGGGCCTGTCTTCCAATACGTACCACGCGATCCGACTCGAAGACCACAATGGCGTCTTCGATCGGCGGTGCGGCGACGGGATAGACCACTCGGGCCCGTAAAGCCTTGACTGTCATCGGTTTCCTAAAGAGCAAGCGGTTGGCACACACGAAGCGGGCTGAGGCGCTATGTACAGCGATCTCAGTCCCAGGACGGGCGAGCGGCCTTCAATTACTCCCCCCCTCCATCTCAAGCCCCGCTCGTATCAAACTAGGACGACGCTGAGGTGGGGAAAGGTTCGCAAAATTGGGCCTCAAGAAGCGGTGCTGAAATGGGTCGGCGATTGCGGACTTCCGCAATGCTTTCGCCCAAGGGCTCGAATCATGACGAGCGCCGCGACTCCCCCCAAGATAGCAATTATGAGCGAGTAGCCTACCTGTTCACCCTCATTTTCTTGAAAAACGAGGGAAGATACTCCAAAATCAGCCGCGGCAGCCCGTATTTTTTCTCCAAACTCCGCCATTAGCAGGGCCAAACCGTTGGAAACGGCGTGGAAAGTGATGCAAGCAAGCAATGAGCCCGTTTTCACTGCCAAAATGCCCAGGATAATCCCCATGGGAACCGCCGCTAAAGACTGCTGGAGGATCGTGTGGGTCGCTCCAAACACCACGGCAGTGAATAAAATGGCCCCGCCACTGCCCAAATTCTTCCGCAGGCCGCCGAGTAGGACGCCCCGAAAGGCGATTTCCTCGCAAATGGCGGGCAAAAGGGCGAGCAAAAGGAGCGTAACTCCGATCGAGGGGGCCATCCCCATAAGCTCGCCAGAAGCGGTCAGCTCGTTCTTCAACTCTTCTGACAAGGGGTAAAGCTCCAGAATCCAGCCGGACAGGCGATCTTTCACCGGATGAAGGGCAACTGCCAGGGCGGCACCCATGGCGACAGGTCCCATGGCTGCTCCCATTGCCACAACAGATCCCTGACGCCCGGGACGCTCCAGCAGAAGTGTCTTACGCCAATCGAGGGCGAGAAACCGAGTTACCAGCAGTGCCTGGACAAGAATAACGAGTTGGCTCAGCGGGACCGTATTCACAAAATAGCCGGGCGACAGCTCGGCCGGTGGCCATGCCATAAGGGCTTGGCGAAGAACGAACTGGGCGATGAAGATTCCGACGATGCAGGCAATCGCGGCGGAGGGTGTGGGGGTTGCCTCGCGACGGCGAACGAGCGACGCCATCCAACCTCGTAGACTAAGCCGTTCGCCTTCGCGGAAGAGGACCGACTCTTGATTGAACTGCGAGACAGCCCATTTGAGCGCCATCCAGCAGCAGACGCCCGTCACGGCCAATGCGGGCAAGACAAACGGCAGGACCTCCACGACACGCCCTTCGATCACCCCGCGTAGCAATAGGACAAGCCCCATCACAGGGACCAAGCTGTTGCCCAAGTTAAGTTCGAGCCCAGGCGACATGGGCAAGAGCATCAGCGGCATCGCCCCGAGAAAAAGGGGCATGAAATAATACTGCCCCTCCTTCGTACTACGAGCGAACGACGCACAGGCGAGGCTCAGAGCACTGAAGAGCGTTGCGATCGGCACGAGCGCGACCAGCAGCCACAAGATGGCCGAAAGGGCAGGGGGGGCCACCGAGAGCCCGGCCCCAGGAGCAAGCGACGCCAATTGGCCGATAACCATGTGCGCGGTAAGCGACAGGCTCAGCAGATTGAGGCATGCCGTAAAAATGCTGAAGGTCATTACTGTAAGCAATTTTCCGCCAACGATCTCGCTCCGTTTAGCCGGGCTGGCGAGGAGCGTTTCGAGCGTTCCCCGTTCTTTCTCACCGGCACAAAGGTCGATCGCCGGGTAAAAAGCGCCGGTCAATGCCCAAACAAAGACGACGAAGGGCAACAACTTCGACCAAAGCAGGGCGTCACGACTTTGGGGCGTCGCGACATCTTCATACTCAACAACAAAGGGGCGGGTTGCCGAACTGGGGGCAGAGATCGCCTGTAGATTTCCTTGGACAAGCCGCTGTTGCCAGCGTGCTAATAGGCGGTCGACTCGTAGGCGGGCCACTTGGGAAGGCTCGCGCCCACCGTTAGACAAGACGAGCGGTTGGGGAACGACCGCCTCGATACCAACGAGTGGCTCTCCAGCGGCTCGGCTTACTTCGAGTCGTTCTCGCAGGTCGTTCAGTCGCTCGGCAAAGCCATCGGGGAAAAAGAGCAAGACATCGACCTCCCCCTTGGCCAAGCGGTCGCGAGCCCCGCCGTCGGCTAAAGAGACGGCCGCCGTGGCATCGATTTCTTCGATCTCGATTCGGGCGGTCTGCTCCTTCGTATCGAACAAATCCGCAGCAAAGCGTTCCCCGTCGATCAGTGGCGGAAGCGCGTCAACGCCTTCAAGCTGCTCGGCCCCGACCACGAGAACCTTAGCCGTATGCTGACGCATGAATTGCGACAACTGCAAGAAAGTGGTTCCCAATAGCGGGTACATCAGCACCGGCAACACGGCCACCATGAACAGCGTTCGCTGGTCGCGCAGTTGGTCCCGCATTTCACGAAACCAAATCAGTCGGACATTACGCCAATTCATAGAAACAGGGGCGAGTGGTTAGGGAGTAGAATAACGAATGGCGAGCGGTAGATGTCAGCCTACTGATGGTCCGGCAGCAACGTCACCCGAAGCCGCCGAACGCTCCGCCTCCGTCACCAAACTAAAGAACAATTCTTCCAGGTCGTTGGTACCGTGCCGCTGCCTTAATTCATCGGTTGGTCCCACCTCCAAAATCCGCCCACGGTGCATAATCGCAATGCGGTCACAAATCCGTTCGACTTCGCTCATAATGTGCGTCGAGAAGATCACGCATTTGCCTTCGTCGCGTAGTTCGGAAACGACATCGAGTGACGCCCGTGCTGCGAACGTATCGAGGCCATTCGTTGCTTCGTCAAAAATAATGACCGGTGGGTCGTGAACCAGCGCCCGGGCGATCGAAGTTTCTTGTTTCATGCCGGTCGACATCTTGCTGCCAAGCGTGTCGCGGAGATCGTTCATGCCGAGCTTCGTGAAGAGCTGCTCCATTCGCTCTCGCAATTCTAGTAGCCCTAATCCATGCAATCGGCCAAAGTACTCGACAAACTCCCAGGCGGTCATCCGGTCATAAACTGCCGTGTTGGCCGAGATAAAACCAATCTGGTGGCGAACCAACTCCGCTTGGGTGACACAATCAAAACCGTTCACCAGAGCGACTCCCGACGAAGGTTTTAAGAGCGTCGTGAGAATCCGCAGGGCGGTTGTCTTACCTGCACCGTTGGGCCCTAAGAGGCCAAACACTTCGCCCGCATGGACCGAGAACGAGACACCGTCCAAAGCAACCAGCGTTCCACGTGCGAGATCGTCGTACGATTTGGCAAGCCGCGTGACCTCAATCACAGGGTTTCCAGGGACGGGGTTTCCAGGGACAGAATTTTCAGGCGAGGGCCAACTATCCAATTGCGGAGGAGTCATCGGGAAGTGGGCCTCCGGGATGCGGGCATAGCGGTCGTAGGGATGGCGAAGTCTGTGCGCTCTTCCGCTCCCGTGGAACGGGATTCACGGTAAAGACCTGCCCCAAACCCCATTGGAAGGGCTCCAACGGTCAAGCAAGACCGGAGTACCCAGCAGCTTCGAGACGTGCAGTAAAAGCTAGCTTATTACTTGGAGCTTCGGCAGTTTAGCAGCCGCGACTAGGGCCGCTTCTTCACGATCTCGGGGGATTAAGTCATAGAAGACGTTCCGTTGGCGCGGTTCGTAACCAATTTCCTGAATGGCCGAGCGCATCTCTTCGAGCGAAAGGAAGTGGACCGTTCCGGCCTCAGCCACGACATTCTCCTCGATCATGAGGCTCCCCATGTCATTTGCCCCATAGAGAAGGGCCATTTGGCCGACTTTGAGCCCCTGAGTGACCCAGCTCGCCTGGAGATTGGCGAAATTGTCCAAATAAAGCCGGGAGACCGCGTTGGTCTTGAGGTACTCATGGGCCCCGATTTTAGCGAAATGGTCCATCTGCGTGTTGTCGGGCTGAAAGGTCCAACAAATGAACGCCGTGAAACCTTCGTGGCCCCCTTCGATCGCCTCGTCCTGCAATTGGCGGAGCCGCTCCAAGTGCTCAATGCGTTCGGCAAGCGTTTCAACGTGGCCAAACATCATGGTCGCCGAACTACGGCCCCCCATGGCGTGCCAGACGCGGTTCACGTCGAGCCAGCCCTCGGTGAGCACCTTGCCTCGTGTGATTTCTTGACGAACCCGATCGACCAAAATCTCCGCTCCGCCGCCCGGCAAACTACCGAGCCCCGCTTCGCGTAAACGGCCCAGCACTTCTTCCAGCGACAGCTTGTTGACTTTGCCAAAGTGATAAATTTCCGGCGGGCTAAAGCCATGGATATTGACTTGCGGAAAGGCTTCCTTGATGCGGCTGAGCATTTGCTCGTACCAATCGAGCTTGAACTGAGGGTGCATTCCCCCTTGCAGCAAAATCTGCTCTCCCCCCAGCTCGACCGTCTCTTGCACCTTCTCCAGAATCACTTCGATCGGCAAGACATACCCTTCGTCCGACTTGTGGTCACGATAAAACGCGCAGAAATCGCACACCGCCGAACAGACGTTCGTGTAGTTGATGTTCCGGTCAATGTTGTAGGTGCGATACGGCTCGGGATGAATCCGCTGTGTCACTTCATTGGCCGCCCGGCCCAGCGAGGCAAGGTCGGCCTCCTTGAGCAATCGCAAACCTTCGTCCGCGGTCAATCGCTCACCAGCGACCGATTTTTCAAGTAATTCTTCTACGGGAATCTTGGCGATCATGGGTCGGTATCTTGGGGAGGAAGCTGGACGGGATCACAGGATTGTCAAGCTTTCTAAATTGCTATAGCAGGGGTAAGTAAACCGGCTTCTAAACAAGCATCGCGGAAGGCATCGAGGCCTTGTTGCTCTCGTTCGCCAAGGACGAATCGGAGGTTCTCTCGAAGGTAACGCTCGGCCTGGTCCATGCTAAGCCCCAGGGCCGGGGCCTCGGCGGCGGCAATCTCCTTCAGATGATCCAAACCGTCATCACGACAGCGGTTTAGTAACGACGCCATCCGATCGTTCACGGGGCTGGGCTGGGCCGCCCAGCAAGCAAAAACGAAGGGCAAACCGGTGTCACGCTGCCACTCTTCCCCCAAATCCCAGACTTCAGCGAACGGCTGTTGTAGTGGTTCCATCGCCCGATCGCCAATCAAAAGAAAGGCGTCCGCATGGGTATCGCTCGGGCCACTTCCGATCGGCAGGGGCGTGACCACCGGCTCTACATTGTAGCGTTGCTTGAGCAACACACGACTCAGCGAAGCGCTTGTCCGGGAGCCTTCGTCCAAAGCGATCCGCTTGACCTCTTCAGGTCGCTTGCGAAAGTAAAGTTTCACACTCGCCACGGGGCCTTCCGCAGCCACACACGCATCGGACACCCTCTCGTAGGCCGGATTCGCCAAGAACTCAAACGAAGGGACGAGCGCCACATCAAGCCTCCCTGCCGCAAGCGAATCGGCCAACCGGCTAGGCAGGTCACACGAAAGCCGGATCGGCCTTTCCTTCACCGAATTGGCCGTCACAGAGCTGCCCGGTAGCTGAGCCGCATGGCGGTCGAATCCATAAATGAGTGGCTTCGAGTTGAGATAATTGACCGCCCCAATACGAAGCGGAGCGGAATCGGGAAGGGACATAGATGGGCGTTCGCTGAGCAGGCGGAATTGTCTGCGTCTAAGGTTAGCCGTATTGGCGATCGACGTGTAGACCACTAGAAGCCGTCGGGGAGCTGTGAACGGTTACTTACGAAGTGCCCCGTCTCATTGCCGACAGTTCGGCGATGAGTGCCAGCCGGGCTTCGCCCGTTCGTTGGGAGGGGGATTTCTGGCGGACTCGACGCAAACGAGGAAGCAGTCCTTGTCGATGGGCAACCTGGATCGCTAGACCGGGGCGGGCGTTTGCTTCCAGCACGACAGGCCCCCGGTTGGCGTCGATCACAAAATCAACGCCCAAGTAGCCAAGCTCCAGGGCATCTCCTAGGCGGAGCGAGGCGTCGATCAATTCACGCCAGCCGGGCAACTCGATTCCTGCGATCGGGCCCTTGGTGTCGGGATGGCGATCGATCGTGCGGTTCTCACAGACGCCGCCGTAGGTGGTCCCCGTGACCAGATCGACCGCTACGGCAATCGCCCCCTGGTGCAAGTTGGCCCGTCCGCCCGAGGCTTCGGTCGGCAACCGAACCATCGCCATTACGGGGACCCCATAGTAAAGAATCACCCGAACGTCGGGCGTCCCGCCGACCGACACGGCATCCAGCTCCGGATGGGTGACGATACGCTGTTCGACAATCGCACAGTCGGCCCGTCCGCCGAGGGAGTAGAGGCCCGACACGATCGCCGAGACATGGTACCGCAGGTCGGGCCAGTTGGTCTTTCGTCCGCTGGGGGACTGATAAACCTGGCCATCATGGCTGGCAATAACCAAAATACCCCGTCCCGCTGCGCCACAGGCGGGCTTCACCACAAAGTCTTGGTGGCCTGCAACCATCTTCTGGAAGTCTTGCAGATCACCTTGCGAACGAATCACGCCGTAGGTCGTCGGCACGGGAATCGAATGCTCTTCACAAATTTCCTTGGTCAGCAACTTGTTATCCACCCGCGGATAGAGGCTCCGCTTGTTGCTGTTGAGAATGTACGACAAGTTCCGCCGATTGATCCCGAGGATACCGGCTTGTTTGAGCTTGGCAGGCGAAGCAATGAAGCGGGGCATGAATATTCCGGAATAGTCTGTCGGCGTTAAGGCGAGCGGTGCGGGCGTCAGCCCCCCGGTAAGTGAGTGGTGCGCGTTCTTTCTTTAGTCTCCGGCCTTCAGCAAGGATCGGAGGACTCACGTCCAACCGCTCGCCCTCTTCTTTCGTCAACCGGTTCTTCATCTACCAAGTCACGGAAACGCCAGAGTTCGACGAGTCGGTAGCCCGTGTAACGACCAATGGCAATAAAAGCGGCAATCGTTAGGCAGTGAGCTTCGGGATAGATGAGAATAAAACGTCCGACATCTTCCCAGCGGAGTAGCAAATAGCAACAGGCGGCGACGACCAGCGTGCCCGCCACCAATTGAATGGCAAAGCCAACGCCATCCTCTTCGGTCGTCACATAAAACCGTTCGATCAAGATTGTTAGGATCACTAAGGGCAACAGCACTGCCTTGGCACTTGGCGTCAGGTTCAGGTAGTCGAGGCCCGACACGACGAACACTACGCACAAGATAATCGTCGTCAGGATGATGCTCAGCCGAGGGACCATCAGCAGATGAAGCTGTTCGACCAGCATCCGCCCCGCGAAGCCTGCCACCAGAACCACCCCCAGCACCACTAAGCCTGAGGCCCAATCGGAATAGATAAAGCTCACCGCAAACAATGCTGGAGCGAACGTGCCGAACGTCGGAATGCCAATCACATTGCGGAACAGGGCCGTGATCAGGGCTCCCAGTGGCAAGAGCAGCAAGAGCGAAAGCACCTTGTGCATTTCGATCGGCAGCCGTGTTAGATCAAACACTTGCCAGGGACTCCATCGGTTGGAACGCAATGCCTTTTCCGGCGGACCAAGGCGAACGATCGAGTAGACAGTTTTTATGTCTGCCGCAGGGGCGGAGAGGCGGCTCAGCACGATCTGTTCACCATCATGCCGGACCGCAACAAAATTGCTGGGCATCGACCGGGCGTAGCCGTTCTCTGGATCGAAGGGGGCCCAATGGTTGCCTCGAAAGACTTCAAGCCAAATATGCGGCTCGGCATCTTTGTGCTGCCGAAGTTCAAAGCCGGCGACCATGCGAGCTGGCAGGCCACTGGAGCGGCAAAGCGTGACCATCGTCCGCGATCGTCCGAGCGGCGTGGCGACCTTTTCTTTCAGCGTGCCCAGGACCGAGTCGCCCATCCGCTTCGGATCGGCCGGGTGCAAGTCGGTCGAGCAGTACTCGAATATCCGCTGCAAGAGTTCTTCGTCTCCTTCCACATCGCGGCCCGTTGATTGCAAGACTTGCTGCACTAAGGCAGAACGAATCGGCAAGTAGGACTCGTCCCGGGTGTAGCGCGCCCGAGCATCGGCAGAAAGGTTCGAGAGATTGCGATAGCCGGTCGTCCGGTTTGCCGAGAGTTTAATATCCACCTCTGCCGTCAGACGAAAGGGCCCCAACTGATGGGCCGTGACAACCCGCTCTTTGGTCTTGCTGGTTTTTAGCCTACGGCTTCGGCCCCGTAGGCTCGGCTCGATGAACTTCTCATCCACAACCGACACATGCCCCCCCTCAGTAGGCAGTGCCAACCGGACGACCGCTTCATCGTTTTCTGACGTAAAGCTAACGTCGTACGTCAGCCGCCAGACGCTATCTTCCAGGGCCTCCCGGGCGACCCGACGGCCATGGTAACGCATCCCAATCCCGGCAGAGCCGAGAATCAGAAAGCCGATAATCGCAATTTGACTAAGAGAGCGGGAATTCACAATGGACAATAGACGGGGGGGTAGGCAACTATGAGAGCCGGGCCCCGTTTCCCTGAAAAACGGGCGACCCTGGCATGACTAACTCGTCCTCGACCCCGGCATGGCAAAAAGGTGGGGTATTTTGGGTAAAACATGTAATATACCAGCTTTGCCTCCCCTTTACCGCTTGGGTAAAGGGATTTTGTTCGATATCTTCGTATTTGTCCTCGGATGCCTATTCTTTTCCCCCGCAACGCCGGAGACGTAGGCGATAAACCTCCGGCGGCTGACGCCGACGGCTCGCCCTCTACCCCTCGACTACCCCTTCCACTTTCCACTTTTTCCGCCCGTGCCTTATTCCACCGCCTGCCGTCGACTCTTCAAGGGGAGCCTCGTGAGCCTCTGCCTCGTTGGGGGGGCTTCCTTCGGAGCCGCCCAAGAGACCGCCTTGAAGGCCCCCAAGCAAACGATCGGTGCGACTGCCGTGATTATGGAAGTCTCCTCGGGGGCCCGCTTTAAGGCCCGTGTTGATACGGGGGCCAAATCTTGCTCGCTTCACATAGACGAGATTCGCTTTCAAGACGCCTCGGACAAGATGCGAGAGAACATCGGCAAAGTGGCCCAGTTCCAGGTGCGGGACTCCTCGGGCAAAGCCCACTGGATCACGGAGAAGATTTTCTGCACCGTCCAGGTAAAGACCTCCGCCAAGAAGGAACGCCGCTACAAGGTCTGGCTAACGCTCCGCTACGGCGAAGTCGAGAAGCGAGTGAAAGTGACACTCAACGACCGTTCACAAATGGAGTTCCCACTGCTGATGGGTCGGAACTTTCTTTGTAACGACTTTGTGGTGGACGTATCGCTAGGGCAGTCAAGGACTGGAGGCTAACTTTTTGTTGGTGACCAGATTGGCATCCCCGAACGGGGCGGACCCCTACGAGGTGCCTGCCCCCTTTTCAACGGGCCTACTCGCCCAACTCTCAGAGGACTTCGAGAAAGCTCGGGTTCCAGCCGAGTGAAATATAGCAGCCCCCCTCTCGCTCCAGTTCTAGGGGGAGTGACATGCTCGGTCATTTCCGGGGTTGCGGCGGAGCTTTGCCAAATTTGGCTTCATAGCGTGCAGCGAATTTTTCCGCACGGCTAGGATCGCAGATAAAGCATTGCGACGCTGGGCGGTGGTGCTTTTCACACCAATCCTCTTTCGACTTGAAGTCGGCGACCAACGACGTATCGCACCGAGCACATTCTTCTTCGGGCACGCCATGGGGCGCACACCACCAGCCGCTATGGTCATCTTCGGGGGCGGCCTCTTGGCTCGCTTGTTGATCGCTATCGCCAGTGGCATCGGTAGCCGAGTCAAGGGCCGAGTCAGGGGCCGATGCCGATGAACCGCAACCTGTCGAGAGGCTTGCTGCTAAGCCCAAACTACCCATCAGCACCCAAGAAAAAATCAAACGCATTGCAACATCTCCTGATCTAAGGGGGAACTCTAAATGACCTTGGCCCCCGTTTTCTCGGGGGGCTGCTCTTGGAGGGAATATCCCTCCTAAAAAAGGTGTCTGTTTTTAAGCTGTGCTAGTCGGATGGAAAATCTTTGGCATCACTCGAACCAACGGAAGTTTGGAACACCATGTAAAGAACGCGAAGCACCAACAGCGACATGACCGTAGCACTAATCACCCCGCCGATGACGACGGTGGCCAGGGGACGTTGGATTTCTGCCCCCATGCCAGTGCTCATGGCCATGGGGACGAATCCGAGCGCTGCGACAAGCGTCGTCATTAACACCGGGCGCAGTCGGGTCAGCGCCGCCTGCTCAACGGCCTCCTCTAGCCCGACCCCTTTCTTCCGTAGTTGCCCAATGCATGAGACTAGCAGCATGTCGTCCAGCACGGCAACACCCGAAAGGGCTATGAACCCGATGGCGGCTGAAATGGAAAAAGGCATATCGCGTAGCCAGAGGGCGAGGATCCCTCCCGTCCAAGCGAACGGAATGCCTGTAAAGACACGGGCCGTATCCAAAAGATTACCGTAAGTGGCATAGAGGAGCGCGAAGATCAGCACGAGCGCCACGGGCACAACGATTGCCAGACGCTGGCGAGCTTGGATCATGTGCTCAAACTGTCCGCCGAATTCGATATGATAGCGTGCCGAAGGAAGCGTCACTTCTTCGGCAATCCTTCGCTCGGCTTCAGCAACAAAGCTGCCAACATCGCGACCTCTTACGTTGACGGAGACGGAGACGCGTCGCTGCCCCCATTCACGAGAAATCTGTGACGGTCCGGTAGTGAACGTCACGTCTGCCAGCCGCCCTAACGGGATTTGTTCGCCAAGGGGCGTCGTGACTGGAATCACGGAAATCGCCTCGGGGTTATCCCGATAGGTGTCTGGCAATCGAACCGTAAGAGGGAATCGCAATTGTCCCTGAAAAACATCGCCGACCGGTCGGTTGCCAATCGCTTCGACCAGGTCGAGCACCGCCGATGCGGGAACGCCGTATCTCGCAATGGCCTCTTGGCGGATTTTCACTTGCAACATGGGTTGGCCCGTTAATTGCGTCGCTCCGACATCGGCGGAACCTTGCACCTCCAAAAGGACTTGCTCAATCTCCGCCGCTTTGGCAGCAAGAAGATCGAGGTCGTCGCCGTAGAGTTTCACGGCAATATCCGATCGGCTGCCGGTCCCCAGCTCATCCATTCGCAATTTGATCGGTTGTGTGTAGGCAAGGCGTTGCCCAGGAAGTTCGCGTAGGGTTTTCTCAAACAGAGCCGTCAGTTGGGCTTGCGTGGCGGCTTGTTTCCACTGTTTTCTCGGCTGTAATGTAACGAACACGTCGGTCAATTCTAATCCCATCGGATCGGTTGCGATTTCCGCCGAACCGATTCGGCTCCAAACATGCTGCACTTCGTCCGGGAACCCTTCGAGCAAGGCTCGTTCCATTTGGGAGTTGAAGCGGATCGATTCGTCGAGCGGCGTTCCGGCAAGGCGCACCACGTTGATGGCGACCGAACCTTCAGAGAGTTGCGGCATGAACTCGGTGCCAAGATAGGGAGCAATCATTCCGAAAGAAACAATCAGCACCGCTAGAGCCAACCCAATGATTGCCAACTTGTGGTGCATGGTAAAATGTAAGATCGGAGAATAGAGCCGTTTGATGATTCGGATTAGCAGGGGCTCGCGTTCCGCCACTTTTTTAGGCAACAACAGACTCGCTAGCACCGGCATCAGCGTCATCGATAAGAGCATCGATCCTGCGAGCGCAAAGACGACGGTCAAGGCCATCGGTCGAAACATTTTGCCTTCGATGCCTTCCAGCGTAAGGATTGGCAGGTAGACGATCATAATGATCAGTTCCCCAAACAGGGTTGGCCCCCGAACCTCAACCGCCGCGTCGCGTACGATTTCTAGCCGGCTACGCTTCCGTGGATTGGCTTCGGACAGGTGTCGCATGCAGTTTTCAATCATCACGACCGAGCTATCCACCACCAACCCGAAGTCGAGCGCCCCGAGGCTGAGCAAACTGGCCGCGATCCCAAACCGCCACATTCCGGTGAACGCAACCAGCATCGAAAGGGGAATCGCAAGAGCTACAATCAGCCCCGCCCGGAAGTTCCCGAGAAAGATGAAGAGGATGGCCACCACGAACAGCCCTCCCTCGAAGAGGTTTTTTCGCACCGTATCGATCACCGAATCGACCAGCTCCGTCCGGTCGTACATGGTGATCAGCGCCATACCGTTGGGAAGATTTTCGCGAATTCCTTCGATCTTCTCTTTGAGGCGATTTGTGTACTGATGGGTGTTCTCTCCCATGAGCATGAAGCCGAGCCCCATGACAGCCTCTCCTTTTCCGTCGGCGGTCACGGCCCCTTGGCGGATTTCATGGCCGATTTTTACTTCGGCCACATCTCGCACTCGGAGAGGGACGCCATCGATCGCTTTTATGACAATGGCTTCGATTTGTTCAAGACTTGTTGTTCGCCCTAAGCCTTGAACGAGCAGCATTTCGCCCATGCGATCCACATTACCGCCGCCGACGTTTCGATTATTGAGCTGGAGGGCGAGAATGATTTCGCCAAACGTCAAATCGTGTGAAACGAGCCTTGCCGGATCGACAATCACTTGGAATTGTTTTTCGTAGCCCCCCCAACTGTTGATCTCTGCCGTCCCCGCAACCGTTCTTAACTGAGGCTTAACCACCCATTGATGAGTCGTGCGCAGATTGGTTAGCAGTCGTACTCTTTCTTCTTCGGGGAGCTTGCTGAAATCAACGCCCGGGTAGGTCAGTACGTAATGGAAGACTTCTCCCAATCCGGTTGCGACAGGACCCATTTTGGGACGATTGACGCCTAGAGGTAATTCGACCGTTGCAAGCCGCTCGCCAACAACTTGCCGAGCAAAATAAATATCCGTGCCATCGTCAAACGTCACCACAACTTGTGAGAAGCCGTACTTCGAGACAGAGCGGATATTCTCTAGTGCTGGCAAACCGCCGAGCGATTGCTCGATTGGGTAGGTAATTTGCCGTTCAATTTCTTCGGGAGAAAGGGCAGGGGCCGTGGTGTTGACCTGCACCATGACTGGCGTTGTGTCGGGAAACGCATCGACGTCCAATTGGCTCAAGGCGTAGACGCCCGTGGCGATCAACACCAGGACACCCAGCAGCACAGCAAAGCGGTGGTGCAAAGATAATTCGATGAGGCGGGTTAGCATTTTTTTAGCCGGGTTTAGAATGCGATTGAGACCAAACGGTGGAGGGAATTGCTCAATGGCCGCAAGTGCAACCCGCTCCGAGATTGCCTTTTAGCAATTGGGCTCTCAGCACATCGCTACCGCTACTGGCAACCACCTCCCCCGGCAACACACCGGCAATTATCTCTGTAAATCCCTTCTTGCTAACCCCGACACGAACGGACCTGGCGACGAAGAACTTCGGACGCCCCTCTTCAAAAAATCGTTTATCCCGAACAAAAACCAATGTATTCTCACCATCCCATTGCAGGGATTTTGTGGGGACAACAATCGCCTCCTTCTCCTCCCGAAGAATAATTCTGCCCCTCCCGAAAGATTCATTGCGGAGTGTGCCCTCTTCGTTGGATAGTTCGGCTCTCACACGCACGGTACGGGTTTTTGCGTCCACATTGGAGCTAATCCATATCACTTTGCCCCAATGCGTGCCGCCGGCTCCGTCTGGATGGTACTGAATTCCTTGGTCAAGCTGCACAAGGGGAGCGTCTTCTGCCGAGACTCGCAGGTCGAGCCAAACGGTTCTTGTATCGGAGATAACAAACAGGGGCTGTCCACGATCGACCACTTCCCCCATGACGGTATCTCTTTGAACCAGTCGTCCTTCTAGGGGAGCGGTCACGATGACCCAATTATCCACGAGGCCTTGATTGGCCTCGATCATCGATTCGTCAAGACGATCTAGTCCAAGGTGCCTGACCTCGATTGCAGCCGCCTGAGGATCGATCGTGCGGAGTCGATCGGCATTCACCTGTAGGCCAAGGTTCCGAAGTGCCCTGGCGGATCGATCCACTTCAACTTTCGCCTGTCGAAGAATCGCCTGAGCTTCCAATAAACGCTTGCCTGCTATCACTCGATTTTCTACCAAAGGCTCAAGCCGTGACAGGGTGGTTTGCTGAAGTTGTTCCTGAGATAATGAAGCGAGCAACTCCGACTTCATACGCCCGACCTTTTCGGAATCTAGCAAAGCCAAAACTTGGCCTTCTTCGACCCAATCTCCAATCTGCACCATCACGTGGCGAACAATGCCATCCACAGGGGGCGATACTTGGGCCGTTCGAGAGGCGTCGTAACGGATTTCAGCGGGAGTCGCTATGCTCTCCGTAACATCGCGTCTTTCAACCGGCTCAACATCAACGCCTGCCCGCCGCATCGCTTCGACTGAAGCAAACTGAATGCGTGAGCCGGGGCGTTGGCTGAGCGACAAATTTTCGCGGCGAGGTTTTAACGCGAGCGCCCTCTCGGCACGTTCTAAATCACGGGGCAACACTACCGCAGGTTGCTTGGTTTCTGCGAGAGAGGGATCGTCGAACACGCATCCATGCACCCCATGTTGGTCACAGAAAATCAGCACAGGGCGAGGCCCAATGAGGCCCACATCGCAATTGATACACTCCGCCTCTGGCACACTATGCGTGTCGCACCATTCAGGGCCATCGGCAAGTTGCCCCGATTCGAGAGACGCAGAACGGGGCAATTTCCAATCGTGGTGGTGGCCCCACCAAGCCAAACCGATAAGTCCGGCGATCATAAAG